>NZ_JBFAKW010000015.1:0-17690 GCF_040655955.1 Streptomyces sp. NPDC050263
TAGCTCCGCTACGAGGACTCTCGCCCGGCACACCGAGAGCACGCACCGAACGCCGCTCCTTCTCCCACGGAGATCCATCAGAAGCCCCCTAGACCCGTCCGGGACACGGGAGAGCCCCGGCGCTCGAGGTGCCGGGGCTCTCCTGGTGGTGCGGGTCGTGCTGGTGGTGCTGGTGGTGCGTGGGGAAGTCGGCTCAGCCGCCGTAGCCGCCGCCGTGCTTGTCGTCGTGCTTGTCGCCACCCTTGTGGTGGTCGCTGACGTTGGCGCAGGTGTTGCCGAAGGCCGGGTTCAGCAGGCCGGCGGCGTCGATGGTGTTGCCGCAGACGTTCACCGGAGCGTGCACGGGAACCTGGATGACGTTGCCCGACAGGACACCGGGCGAGCCCACGGCCGCACCCTGCGCACCCGCGTCCGCCATGGCCAGGCCGGCTCCGCTGACCACCACGGCGCTGGTGCCGAGGGCGACAGCGGCCACCTTAGCGATGCGAGACATCACGTTCTCCTTAGTGACTCGGTTCATGCGGCGGCAGGGGGCGCCGTCGCACTCCCCGTTCAACGCCGCCGCCCCGCACGGGTCACGGCACGTCCGTACGGATCACCCTTTTTGAACAGGAGGGACGTACAGACGGGTGGCTAGTGCGGCTGGAGGTGTGTCGCGACGAAGTCGGACAGCGTGGCGATCGACTGCAGGCTGTCCAGGCTCAGGTCCAGCGTGGCCACGTCGACGCCGAAGCGGTCGTCGATCGTGCCCAGGAGGGTCACGCCGGCCAGCGAGGTGAGGCCGATCCGCGGGCCGAACAGGTCGGTGTCGGCGGGGAGTTCCGCGACGAAGGCCTCGTCCAGGCGGGCGGCCTCGGCGATCATCGAACGGATTTCCCGTTCCACCGCGACCCGGTCCTGGGCGCCTTGGGCGCCTTGGGTGTCCGTCATGCCTGGGCGTCCTCTCGGTCGGATACGTGCAGCCATGCGGGCGGCGCGGGCAGGTCGCCGTGCAGCGCCCGGCCCAGGACCGCGGAGTCCGCGGCGGTTGCGGTTGCGGTGGCGGTCGCTGTGGCCGTGTCGGCGTCGTCCGTGCGGCGCAGGCCCGCCTGGCGG
Organism: Streptomyces sp. NPDC050263; assembly: GCF_040655955.1. Lineage (NCBI taxonomy): Bacteria > Bacillati > Actinomycetota > Actinomycetes > Kitasatosporales > Streptomycetaceae > Streptomyces > Streptomyces sp. NPDC050263. Next base: position 1,096 of record NZ_JBFAKW010000015.1, read on the forward strand.
AGCAGGATGCGCATCTCCAGGTTGGCGTCGGTCGGGCGCAGCGTCACCCGGAACTCCTCGGCGCCGGTCTCCCGGGCCCGCTCCATCAGCCGGAACAGGAAGGCCGCCGCCGCGCCCCGGCCGGCGACCCGGCAGGAGAGGGCGAGCAGCGGGACGGACCAGGCGGCGGGAGCGGTGCGGTCGACGAGCGCGGCGCCGATGACGCCGTACTCGCCGAACCGGTCCGCCATCCGGGCGGTGTACACCTCGTGTCCCTGCGTGGCGGCCAGCTCGCGCAGCCGGTCGGGGGTGAGGCCGGAGGAGTTGAGGCGGTGGGTGCGGGCGGCGAGCTCCAGCGCGCGGGGGATCTCCTCGGGCGTGGCCGCGCCGACGACGAGGCGCATGTCGCACCAGCGCAGGAACTCCTCGCGCGAGCCCTCGAAGCGTTCGCCCTCGGCCCGGCGGGTCTCCTCGGTGCGGTAGCGGCGCACGCGCTCACGGGACTCGGGGGTGACCTCCCGGCCCTCGAACGCGGCCAGCAGGTCCGGTACGTCGGCCGGGTCGAGGGTGCGGACGCCCGGCAGCAGCGCCTCGACCTCGGCGCGCTCGTACGGGGAGTCGTCGACCAGGAGCAGGGCTTCCACGGCGATGCCGAGGTCCTTGGCGATCCTGCGCAGCGACTCGCTCTTGTCCTGCCAGGACACTTGCGGGGCGAGGAAACGCTCGCGCACGTCGGGACGGCCGGCGGTCAGCCGGTCCAGGACGGCGGGCGCGCTGCGGCTCGCGATGCCGGCGAGCACGCCGTGCGCCGCCAGTGCGTCGATCGCGGCGAGCATCTCCGGGCGGGGGGTGGGGAGTTCGTCGGTGGGGGTCTCCACGGCGACGTCGTCCCACAGGGTGCCGTCCAGATCCCAGACGACGCACTTGACGCCCTCGGCGTCGAAGACCGTCATCGGTCCTCCTCGGGCAGGAAGAGCTTCATCGACAGGCTGGTCGGGTCGAAGCCGAACTTGCGGTACACCGTGCGCATCGGGACGTTGCCCACATGCACTCGGCCGACGACCTCCGTGATCCCGTTCGCCAGGCAGAACTCCAGGCCGGCGGTGAGGAGGAGTTCGGCGACGTCGCTGCGGTTGTCCACCGGGGACACCGCCAGGGAGCGGAAGTTGGCGTAGCGGTCGCCGGTCATCGCGTTCTGGTTGATGCTCACCCAGCACCAGCCCACGGGCTCCTCGCCCGGGCCGTGGGCGACGATCATGCCCTCCTTCGACTTCTCCATCGCCCTGCCGAGGCGCGCCGCCCAGCGGTCCGGATCGTCGATGGCGTCCTCGCCGAAGGAGACCCGGGCGATCTCGGCCTCGAACCTGCCGATGGCCGGCAGATCACGCTCGTCCGCCTGACGGGTGACGTACGGTCGCGCCCGCTCGGCGAGGGCGGCGCGGTCGGCGTCGGCGGGGCGCTGCCAGCCGTGCGTGCGTGGGGCCGCAGACGCGGCGGGGGCGGGGGCCTGCTGGGCGGGAGCGGGAGCGGGAGCGGGAGCGGGGGTGGGGGCGGAGGCCGGGGGCTGCTCGGTCGGGGTCGGCGGCGTCGGTTCCTCCGCCGCGACCAGGCGGCCCGGGCGGAACGGGCCCTTGCCGCAGGTGGGGCAGCCGTCCTCGCGCAGGGCGGCGACCGAGGTCCAGCGGGCGCCGGGGCCGACGCGGACCCGCGCGTCGCACGCCACGCACGTGTACTCGCGCTGCCGGGTCCGCTTGTCGCCCGTGTAGAGGGGACCGCTGAACTCGCCCTGGTGGGAGGGGGCGGTCGAGGTGGTGGTGAGGAGGTGCTGGAAGAAGCCGACCCCGCCGAGGATGCCGCTGCCCTCGTACTCGTTGAAGTTGCGGATGTAGCCGTTGGTGACCAGGCCGAGGCCCATGATCTCCCGCTGGACCTCCAGCATCTCGTCCGGGCTCTTGCCGCCGAAGGAGAAGAAGACGCTGTGCGCGGGACCGGACCGCAGCCCTTCCACGGCACGGGAGAGGAACAGCCGGGCGCCCTCGGGGGTGTACGGCGGGTCGGTCATGGCCACGTCGTGCTGCCCGTGGAGCTCGGCGGGCAGCGGCAGGCGCAGATCGTGCTGGACGGTCTCGACGCGGGTGCCGAGTCCGGCCGACGCCTTCTGGATGTAGTCGAGGATCTCCGGGGAGATGTCCACGACCGTGACCCGCTCGACGATCGGCCCGCCGAGGACGTCGCCCACCACGGCGACGGCGAGGGAGACGAGGTCGTCGTCGCCGATCAGCAGCAGTGAGCCGCCCGGCAGCGCGCCCGCGGTGAGCAGCGCGAGCACCCGGCGCACCTTGGTCTCGGCCGTGCAGTGCGACTGGTCGATGGCCATGTCGGCGGCGGGTCCCGACTCCATGAGCGCGCGCAGCCGCCGCACGGCCTCGTCCAGCACGTCGGGAATGACCAGCTCACGCCCGTCGCAGGTGTCGCAGGTCGCGTCCAGGGAGAGATCCATGCCGAGCTCGGCGACGAGGTCCGAGCCGGCCTCGGTCAGCCGGGACGGACGCTCCTTGGTGACGAGTCCCCGGCGGCGCAGTTCGTTCCCCAGGGCCGCCACGATCGGCACGGGCAGGCCGGTCGCACGGCTGAGGTCCTTCGTGGAGGCCGGGGCCAGCCGGCGCAGGGCGCGCAGGACGGACCGCACTCCGGGCGGACCCTCCTGGAGCCGGACGGCGTCCGCGACTTCCGTGAGCACAGAATCGGCGGTGGTACTCCGAGGGTGCCGACGCGCGTTCGTCACAATGCTGCTCCAGGCAAGCTGATTGGTGGATTCGGGGACTATCGAGTATACGGGCTGTCCGACAGTCGACCGGACCCGCTCCGGAGATGCGAAAACGGCAGTGAATCCGATTGCGCGGCCGATATGTCGAAAAAAGCCCGCGATGTTTTGTGCGGTGTTTTGTGCGGTGTTTCCGGAGACGGTTTCGAGAAGGTTCAGAAAAGTAATTGCGAAACGGCCGAGGTGGGTTTTCGGCCAAATCCATCGGACACCCCCTGTCCCCCTTGACGCAGTGCGCGCGCGAGCCCTAGAGCGCCCCGGATGCTACGCTGGGCACCATCGAGGGCCGTTTACCGGCCTCGCAACCTTCCCCTTCGGCCGCGCGGACCAGCGCAGACCTATGTGAAAGGAGACGGGGGCAGCGGTTCGTCACCCCCGGTTCCCCATGACCAACTCCGCCAGCCTCGCCACCGAGGGCATAAACGTCGACGATCTGTGCTCTTATGCCGTCGATGTATGGGTGAGCGACCACAGCATCCTGACCGACGAGGAGCGCCTTCTCCAGGTGCTGCGCACGGCCGCCGAAAAGGGAAACGCCACGGTACTCGGTGAGGCGTCGCACGTTTTCCCGAACGGCGCCGTCACCGCGATTCTCCTGCTTTCCGCTTCGCATCTGAGCATTCACACCTGGCCCGAATTCAGCCTGGCCAACGTCGATCTGCTCGCCTACGGCCGGCTGAACGGCGAGCGGATGATGCAGAGCGTCGAGCTCGGTCTTTCGCCGACGCGGATCAACGTGACGCGCATGCTGCGCGCGGTTCACTAGCCGTCTTTGAAACCGCTTGCCGGTCGGCGTCGTGTTTTCCGCACAGGTAGGTGCCGGTAACAGGTGCAGATACGGGAGCACTCACAGGTGCAGGTCTCGTGGGCACGCCTCGGCGATGCCCACGAGGGCCTGCTGAACCTGCTGGACCCCGTGGAGCGGGGCCGCCACGACGCGACCGTCGACCCGGCCAACCGGGCCCGCTTCCTGGTCGGTTGCGCCCTCAGCCGTCTGCTGCTGGGCGAACTTCTCGAGGTGTCCCCGGCCGAGGTGCCGCTGCGGCGCGCGTGCCCACGCTGCGGCGGACCGCACGGGAAGGTCCGGCTGGACGTGCGGGATCCACCGGATGAGCCTCCGCCGTTCGACTTCTCCGTCACCCACAGCGGTGCGATCGTCGGCGTGGCCGTGTGCCGGGGCGGCGAGGGCGCCCGGGTCGGCCTGGACGTCGAGGACGCCGACGGGTTCGTCGACGTCGAGAACGCGGCGCGGACGGCTCTCTCCGGCACCGAACTGGCCGCTCTCCACATCCTCGCCCCTGCCCGGCGGCAGGCTGCCTTTCTGCGCGTCTGGACCAGGAAGGAAGCGGTACTGAAGGCCCTCGGCGTGGGTCTGAGCGTCCCGCCGAGCGGGCTGGAGGTGTCGGCGCCCGAGGTGCCGCCGGCCGTCCTGTCCTGGCCGGACCGACTGGCCGCCCCGCCCGGACTGGCCCTGGCCGACATGGTCGTCGACGGAGTGCATCCGGCGGCGGTGGCGGCGACCGGAATGGGCCCGGGCGCGATACGGGTCGTGCAGCGCGACGCGTCGCCGCTGGTGGCCGGACACGGCCGTCGAGGGCGTGCGTAGCCGCCTCCCGGGCCCGCAAGGGCCGAGAACCGGCCAGATTTTCGTTCCGTGCAATCACCTGCGATCACTCGTGCGATCACCGGCGCAAAGCCCTTACAAACCCGGCACACTGTGGGGCGCTGCCGGCGGTGGTCGTGTGTGAGGGTGGGCGGAATGCGCTGTCGGCCGCCTGCCGGTGCGCCGTTCGTGCGCCGGCGGTGCGCTGTTCGTGAGGCTTGTCGGGTTCGACCAGCCCCCGGCGGACCGTGCACAGAAATAGCACAGGCCCCTACAACCTCTCGGCCGGTCGGAGGGTCCAGCACTCGACACAAAGGCCAGGGAGGGAGCCGACGTATGCGGTGCAGGGTGGGACGTCAGGTTTTTGAGCATGGATCACGGGCGATGTGGGAGTTCTCTTGCTCGTGAAGGATTCACCGACGCTGACCCTGCCGCGCGTACGCCCCACGCCGACGCCCACCGTGGTGCATCGGCGCGGCGGCCGGATAGCGGCACTGGACGGCATGCGGCTGCTGGCGGCGCTGATGGTGGTGGCGTACCACTACATGGCGCTCTACGGAGGCTGGCCGACCCACGGGGCGACGCTGTTTCCCGCCGCGTTCCCCTACACCGCCTACGGCTGGCTGGGCGTGCCGTTGTTCTTCCTGATCAGCGGCTTCGTCATCTGTATGAGCTGCTGGGGCAGGTCCCTGGAGTCGTTCTTCGTCTCCCGGGTGGTCCGGCTGTATCCCGCGTACTGGTTCGCCGTCCTGGCCACCACCGTTGTGGTGATGCTCGTGCCGGGCGGTCGTAATCCGCTGCCCGTGGCCGACGTGGTGACCAACCTGACGATGCTTCAGGAGCCGCTCGGAGTCGGCAAGGTCGACGGGGTGTACTGGACGCTCTACGCCGAACTGCGCTTCTACCTTCTGTTCGCGGTGATGGCGTGGTGGGGCCTGACATACCGTCGCGTGCTGGTCTTCTGCTGTGTCTGGGCCGCGGCGGGCATGCTCCTGGCGAAGTCCCAAGGGTCGTTGCTCTACGGGCTGCTCATGCCGAACTACTGCTGGTACTTCATCGCCGGAATGGCCTTCTTCCTGATCTACCGTTTCGGGCCGAACCTGTTGCTCATCGGGGTGGTGCTGCTGTGCTTCGGGGCATCTCTGCCCTTCGCCCATGACACCTGGAGCGGAACCCTCGGTTACTTCGAGTACAGCATCAAGTTCTGGCCGGTCGTCGCCGTACTCGCCGTCTGTTTCGGGGCGATGGCCCTGGTGGCGACCGGCAGGCTGAACTGGATGCAGTGGCGCTGGCTGCCCTACGCGGGGGCGGTCACCTATCCGCTCTATCTCATGCACCAGTACATGGGCTGGGAGCTGATCAGGGCGCTGGGGGACCGGCTGTCGCCGTACCAGGTGCTCGCGGTGGTGCTCGGCGGCATGCTGGTGGCCTCGTGGCTGGTGCACCGGCTGATCGAACGTCCGGTGAGCCGCCTGCTGCGCCGCCGGCTCTCCACCGCACTGTTCCGCCCGGAACCCCGCTGAGCCGTCTCCGGCGGCGACAACCGGACAGCCTCGGACCCTCCCCCCGATCATCGATCACCGACTGTCGGGGGGAAGGTCCGGGGCTTCGCCGTGTCGAGTGAAATACACGCTGACCAGCAAAAAGCCCTCCCGAAGGGAGGGCGGAGACTTGCGCCCCCGGCAGGACTCGAACCTGCGGCCAAGCGCTTAGAAGGTGTACGGGCCTGAGCGCTGTGCTAACCAGGCGTTTTCCCTGGTCGCCGTTCACCGAATTAAAGGTAGGCGCTTGGCCTATGCAGGGCCCTGATTGGCGGGGAATCGATCCCCGAAACGAGGACCGCCCCGGACCCCACTGTAGGAGGTCCGGGGCGGCTGGGCGCACAGCTCCGTCATCTGGACGGACGGTACCTCGCGCGAGGGTCCGACTGCGCGCCCGTCACACGCAATCCCGAGCGGTACCCCGTCAACCTGCCCTGAGACTGCAAGATCACACAATGCTTCACTTCTGGTGCTGACAGAAGATCGTTGGCACCTCAGGTTGGACGGGTGCCCGACGATCAGCCCGAATGGGAGCGCCTCGCCTGCCAAGATCAGGGCGACCGCATCCGCCAGGCGCGCGAGCACGCTAACTTGACTCAGGAGAAACTCGCCGAGAAGGCAGACCTGGGACGGTCGACCATCCAGCGCATCGAGGCCGGCGCCGGCATCAAGTACACGCACCTGATCCGCATCGGGCGTGCCCTCGACGTTCCCCTCTCCGACTTCGTGCGGTGAGCGGCCGCCCCCGACGGGGGCGGGGACGGCCGCCGTCTGACCCGGTGCCGGCGGTACTGCTCGCCGTCGCCGGCACCGGGAGTTTCACCAGCTGACGGACGGGGTGTACGGGTCCAGGTGCTCACCGCTGTGCCCCGTCGGCTGCGCGCAGCGCGCGCCTGTGCTCTCGTGCAGTGCCCAGCAGTAGCCGTGCCCGTTCGGCACCCGCGGCAGCGGCTCCGTCTGCTCCTTCTCACTCATTTCTCCTCCTCCTGCGCCAGGCGGCGGAGGGCCTGGCCGTCCGGGCAGTAGGCGCGTGACCGGCCCGAGCAGCGCGGGCAGTTGACGGCGTGTATGCCGAGGACGCGGTGCGCCTGGGCCCGGGTGCAGGAATCGCAGGCTCGGGGAAACCATGGGCCGTAGACGCCCATGTAGCTGCCCTGGCGGCGGCCGAGATCGAACGCGGCGGCGGTGAGGTGCTCGTCGCACCACACGCAGTGCGCCCCCCGAACCTGCTCCGGGGTCAGGCCGTTCTGCCGCGGCACCGGCAGGACGGTCACGATGCCTACGTCGGGCGGGCCCTCGGTCTGATTGGCGCTGCTCATACGGCGGGCTCCCCTCGGTGAAGTGCGTGTGCGAGCCGCATGGCCACGTCCGCTCGTACGCGGCCGAGGTCCACGAGGCGCAGAGCAGGTGTCGCAGGCTCGACCCTGAGCGACGGCAGCACGATCCCGGCCTGATCGAGCGCGGCACGGAGGGACTCCACTGCGTCGAAGGCGTCGATGTCGAATGCGTCCTGTGGTGCGGGGGGTGTGGCCATATCAGGACGTTACGAGCGGCCGGGCGGCGGGCACCATGGGAGTTGCGCGAAGTTGCACGCCTGTCTCGTCGAGTTGCACGAGGTTGCGGAGATGGCCTGCGCGAACCACCGCCAGACGGCTCGCGACTCATAGACCCTGAGGTCCCCACCAGCACGGCGAAGGGATACACCACCATGGCACGTCGACTGCGCTTCAACGGCACGGGCAGCGGGGTCAACGGATGCCCATCCGTCCACGAGGACTTGGACACCGGGGACGTCGTGGTCCACGGCCCGGTCCTCACCGATCCGGAGGACGTCGCGCAGCTGCGCCACCTCGGCGAGGACGAGGTACCGATCGTGGTACCGCGTAGCCTGCTCGTCGACTTCGGCCCGAAGGAGACTGACCGCGTGCCCGACATCATCAGCCTCGACGAGTTCGACGGCCTCTTCACCCGCTTCGAGCACACCGCTTTCCGGCTGGAGACCCGCCGCCGGTACGCCTCCGATGAAGTCACCGACACCTACCGCCAGTTCGCCCGCGGGGAGCGCGTGAACTGGGACGGCGTCGATGCGGCGTGGTGCGAGGAGCGGCAGCAGCAGGCCATGCTCGGCAAGCGGTTCGAGCGAGTGCGCGTGGTCGACGACCCGCCCACGCCCGGGCAGCTGTACCTCCTCGAGAACGCGGTCCGTAACAGCGCCGTGGGCGAGAGCATCTCCAGCCTCGGCCGGGCGGACGCCGAAAGGGTGGGCCTGCCCGCCGAGGACTTCTGGATCTTTGACTCCCGGCTGGTCGCGCTGCTCAACTTCGCCGACGGCGACAACCTCGTCGACGTCGAGCTGATCAGGGAGCCGGCCGCCGTGCTGCGGTACGCCATGGCCCGCGACGCGGCCATGCACTACGCCGTACCGTTCGAGCAGTTCGTGGCGCGGCTGGCCACACGAGAGTAGGCAGGGGCGCGCACCGGTGAGCACGGACTACCAGCAGGCAAGAGAGGCCCTCGGAGTACGGCTGCGCGAACTCCGCCTCTCAGCCCCTGGCGGCCGGCTCACCGGTGCCCAGCTCGCCGACCAGCAGGGCTGGCACAAGTCGAAGGTCAGCCGTCTCGAGAACGGGCGGACGACACCGACGCCCGACGACCTTCGCGCGTGGGCGGACGCCACCGGGCAGCCCGAGGCGTACGACGAACTCCTGGCCCGCCTCCGCGGGTTTGAATCCCACATCCGCTCATGGCGCCGACAGCTGTCCTCCGGCCACCGGCCCGTCCAGGACACCCACCTCACCGCCCACAGCGACGCGTCCCTCTTCCGTGGGTGGGAGACCTCAATGGTCTTCGGCATCCTCCAGACCGCGGACTACGCCCGGCACATCTTCACCCGGTACGCCGAACTCCAGCGCACCCCGCGCGACACCGAGGACGCCGTCCGCTCCCGGCTCCAACGGCAGGCCGCGCTCTGGGACCCGACCAAGAAGTTCCACCTGCTGCTGTGGGAGCCCGCACTCCACACCCTGGTCTGCCCACCCGCAGTCCTCGCCGCGCAGCTGGACCGACTGGCCGGCACCATCGGCCTGGACACCGTTGAGCTGGGAATCATCCCGCTGTCTGCGTCGATGAAGATCCCCCCGTCCACCGCCTTCTGGGTCTACGACGACCGGCAGGTGATCGTGGAGAGCTGGCACGCCGAACTCTGGATCGACGACCAGGCCAGCGTCGACACCTACCTCCGCACCTGGCAGACCCTCCGCGAGTCCGCGGTGTACGGGAGTGACGCCCAGGCCGTGATCGCGCGGGCCCGCCGGGCCGTCCAGCCCAGGGCATGACGAAGCGCCTCCTCCCGCCCGAAGGCGAGAGGACGGTACGCAGTCCTGCGGGATCAATGGGTGGCCGCAGTACGGGCGGAGACAGCCACCGCCGCATAGCGGTACCCGGAGCACAGCAAAATGGCCCCCACCGCCGAAGCGGTGGGGGCCATCAGCCAGACCTCATGTCTCATCGCCAGCCGGCGCGGGAGGTTCCGCGGTGGGCTCGGGCGGCGGTTCCTCCCGGCCGAGAGCGACGAGGCTGCCGACATCGGCAGCGCCATCCTGGCGGCGCGGCTCGACAGGCTGAGGGGTGGGCAACGACATGCGCTCTCCTTACACGTACTGCCGACGCTGCGGATCCAGCCCAGCGGCCAGCGAACTGGTCCCATCGCCGGGCTGCGGGTCAGGGCCGGGGCTGGGCGCGGCATCCTTCCGGCAGACCAGAGCGTCGGGATCCCAGGCCGGTGCCTGCAGGCTGTAGTCGGCGGGACAGTCGGGGCCGGCCGCACCCTGCTCACCGCGGGGCCCTTGCTCACCCTGCGGACCCTGCTCACCCTGAGGGCCCGACGCTCCCGCAGGACCCTGTGGTCCCGCCGGCCCGCTCGGACCCTGCACCCCGTCCGCCCCCGGGACGCCGGCGGTTCCATCGCTCCCGTCCGCCCCCGGGGATCCCGACGGCCCCGGCTCGCCAGGAGCACCTGTCTCCCCCTGCTCACCACGGGGCCCCGGAATGGACACGGGGACACGGGTCCGGTCGTCCAGATCCTTCACGGCCTGGCTCGGGTCCGGCGCCTTCGGCGTCTCACCGGCAGCCTTCACCTGCTCCCGCAAGATCCGCACGTCGGAGGCGAGGGTACCGACGGCCACGCCCCGACGGTCCGCCTCGTCGGCCAGCTGGCTGTACCAGGACCATCCGATGACGGTCGCGCCGGACAGCGCGAGGAGCCAGCAGAAGACGGCGATCCACCGCCAGTGCCCGGCAAGGGCCCGTTCTGCACGGGTCACGACGGATCGCCTCCCAGTTCGACGACTTTGACACGGAGGCGCGCGAGCTCCACCTGATCGGTCAGGCGCTGCTCGAGCAGCCCGGCTATCCGGGCGTCCTTCTCGGCGACCTGCGTGCGCAGACCGTCGCGTTCCTCCTGGACCTGGTCCATCTCGGCGTTCCAGCGGACGGTCGCGTTCTCGCCCCGCTTGCCGAGGTACGCCACCACCGAGCCGGACAGCACCCCGACGAGTGCCAGGACTGCGCCGAGGGTGGTGGCGTCCAAGGCGGCTCCTTACAGGTCGTGCGATCAGACAGTCAGGAACCGCTGCCCGTGCCCAGGCGCGGCGTGTGCTTGGCCGCCCAGCCGGACACGAACGTGATCGCGGCGGGGACCAGGGCCAGGACGAACGGGGCCAGCGCGGACGGCATCCAGCCCACGAGCTCGGCGTGATCCGGCACGGCCTCGAGCGAGGCGAGCAGCCCCGTGCTGCCGACATACGCTGCGGCGGTCGCCGCGGTGACCTTCTTCTCTACGGGTGCAGACACAGAGATTTCCTCTCATCGGTGCAGGTCAAGGAAGGTGTGAGATTCGCGGTAATGAAACAACCCGGAATCTCACAGGTGGAGTCAGGCGGGAATCCACGCCCCGTCGCGCACCCAGCCGTGGAGGCCGCAGCAGTTCCACAGCAGGGACGGCTCGAGGTGCAGGGGCTCGCGGGAGACGAGGGTGTGAGCGCCGGTGCTCGCGTCCACCCAGGAGCCGGAGACGGTGCGCTCCTCGGGGACGCCCGCGAGCGCGGCGCACCAGTGCCAGAAGATCGGGTTGGTCTCGTGATCGAGCCACCCGTAGTAGATCTCGTCGGTGAGCCGGGTCATGCCGGTCATCTCGAGGCCGGGCCAATCGGACGGCGGGGTGCCGCGGTCGCGGCCCATCAGGCGGTGACGGTGAAGCCGCGCTTGTCACCGAGGCGGGTGAGGGAAGCCTTGCCGGGGATGCCGTCGGCGTCCTTGCCGGTGTAGCCGTATCGGCGCTGCAGGGCCGCGTAGGCGTCGACGGTCAGCGACCCGAACGATCCGTCGTGGGCGTAGCCGTTGTTGGCGAGCAGGCCCTCTGCTGCGAGTGCCACCTCGACGACGTTGACCTCAGCCGGGTACGTCGTGCCGCCCTGCGGCAGTCCGGGGTCCCGACGCGCGGCGGCGGCGAGGTGGGCTGCCGAGACCGTGGGCCGCGTCGGCTTCGGGGCGGGGACGCTGGCCTTCGCGGTTCCGCCGAGGTCCGGGTCCGCGCTGACGGTCTCCTCGGCGAAGGCGGGTATCCCGTAGCCGTAGGGGCTGCCGGCGCCGCGGCGCGGACGGACGCGCAGATACACGCCGTCGCCCTGGTAGGAGCCGCCCGCGTTGGTGTTGCCCTCGACCGTGTAGATCGAGTCCGCGTCGTAGGCGTACACGACGCCGACGTGGTCCTGGCCGACGCTGCCCAGGTAGAAAGGGCCGCCCAGGACCGGGTAGTCGGTCCAGCGCTTGGCCTTCTTCCACCACTGCACGGCGGTGTAGCAGGAGGCGGTGATCGGCCACACGTCGCTGCCGCCGCTCTTGACGGCTCCCCAGGCGGTGAACGTGGCGCACCATGCCTGGCCTTGTGACCATTCCAGGCCGGGGGTCTCGGGGCTGAAGCGCTGGACGTTGTTCCAGTTGCCGTTCTTGTCGCGGCCCTCGTGGTACCCGGCTTGAGATCTCAGCAGGTTCACGAACGCGGCGCGGGACAGGGTCATCGGGCCTCCAGACATGACGAAAACCCCGGCCATCGGGCGCGGGGCGGGCGGGGTGGGACGGGCGGGTCAGGGCGTCTTGACGATCCATTCGCTTCGGCCGGCGCCGACCGCCGCGAAATCCGCGGGCACGCTGTGCTGGCCGATCGCGTACATCCCCTGCTCGGGCGCCCACGCGCCGAAGCACTTGGCGGAGGAGCGGGCCATGTGGAAGGCCTGCGCCTGGAGGGCGGCGGGCACCACGTACTCGACCGCGCCGGGGATCGTCGCGGCCTGCGAGGTGCGCACCACCCAGCGGCAGTCGGCGAACGTGCCCGGCTCGCTGAGCGCCAGGTTCCGCAGGGCCTGGCCGAGCGCGGCGTGCGTCGGATCCGTGTCCAGCCAGTGCATCGTGTAGTGCCCGGCCCCCGGGTAGAGGTCCTCGTAGCGGCGGATCAGCGCCTCCGCCTGCGCCACGGTGATCGCTGCCCCGCGGGTCCCCAGCTCGAGGTGCACGTTCGCGCGGCGGATCCCCAGCTGCGGGGCGGCGTGGAGGAGTTCACGATCCCGGCCGGCCGCGAAATCGTCCGGGCTCAGGGGCGCGGGTATGCCCTCACGGGCCGGGTAGTGGTAGCCGCCCCACCAGCCGTTGTCTGCCTCCCCGTTGAGGGCGGCACGGATGACGCTGGTGGAGCCGTCGGTGGCGGACACGAGGTGCGTGTCGCGGCCGGCCAACGCATGGTGTGCGGCGCCCTTCGGGAACCAGAGGGCGAGGTCGTCCTGGTGCGGCTCGTACCAGATCCACGGCCGGCCGGTCGGGGTCGCGGGTACGGGGTCTGTCGGGGTGGTCATGGCCCTCCTCGGGGCATGAAAAAAGCCCCGGGCGGGGGCTTCGCTGTCGGGCGTGCGGGCGGTCAGGTCGCGGTCTGGTAGGTGATGCCGGCGCGGATGATGTGGCCGTTGGCCATGGTCTCGGGCGCCACGCTGTTCCAGGTGACTGCCGACGCGTTGGACGTCGACGTGGGGAATGCGGCGTTCATGTCGGACACGGAGGCGCCGAGGATGAGGTGGCCGATCCAGGAGTTCGCCGCGACCAGGCGGGCGGTCCCGATGTAGTCCATCGAGGCGGCCGACGTGAACGGCACTCCGAGCCGGTAGACGCCGGAGCCGTAGGTGGTGGTCGAGCCCATCGTCAGTTTGAGCGCGACGTGGCAGGTCAGGCCGACCTTCATGTAGCGGCCGATGATCGTCCCGTTGTTCAGGACGGGGTTGGTCGTCGCCGCGGTCCACGTCGGGGTGTACGACGTCCAGGCGGCGAGGATGGAGCTGAACTGGTCGCGGATCTCCTGGTTCAGCAGGGCCGCGCTGACGACCTCGCCGACGACCCAGGTTCTCGGGGCGAAGGTCATGCCTCACCCTCCTGGATCAGGGGCGCAAGCGACCGGCGGGCGGGGCCCGCCAGCAGGCCGGCCGCGGCTGCGGTCTCTGCGGCCAGGCTGTCCATGTCCGGGTCCGAGGAGTCGGCCGGCCGGGTCCAGGACGGATCGTCGGGGTGCCACCAGTTCCGCTCGTGCGGGAGCTCGTCGGCGACTGCGGCTTCCGCGGCAGCGGGGTCCTCGGGGAAGACGAGCCGGATCCAGCCCAGGCCGCACTCCGTGCACGCCATCCGGGGGTCTGCCGGGGTGACGACCTGCGCCGATCCGCACAGGCAGTCCGCCACCCACCGGCCGTGGTTGATCCGGGCGTAGGCATGCTGGCCGATGACGAACCCGTCAGGCGGGACGAGGCGGCGCTGCTGCCGCAGCTCGGCCCACCGCCAGACGCGCTCCGCCGCCGGCACCAGCGCCCAATCGTCCCGGGGGCTCCGGCCGGGTGGGGGCACGTAGTACGTCTCTGCCCTGGCCACGGTGATGGGCACGGCTGCTCCTAGTACGCGAGGCGGGTGGTGGTCCCGAGGACGGAGTAGGTGGGGTCGTCGAGGACCCACACGGTGTCGGTGCTGGTGGCCGACGTGTGGAACTGGATCCGGTGCGAGGCCTGCTTGATCGTCTCGGCGTAGCCCTCGACGGTGCAGCGGATCGACGACGCCGGCGCCTGCGACGGCATGTTGTTCACCGAGAAGTAGCTCGAGATGTCGGCGTCGAGGATGTCCAGGTAGGCGGCCATCGTGTACGCCTCGATGGGCACCTCGCGCAGCTCGGTCTGCGGGTCGGCGTAGCGGGACACCCGCCAGTACGCGGCGTCCAAAACAGAGTTGTCGGTGGTCTTGAGGATGTTCAGGGCGCCGGGGTCGTAGGTCCCGAACGCTGCGATCGAGGACGGGGCGGTCACCCGCTGGGTGGCCCCGTCCGGCCTCGATGCCTCGATGCTGTTGACCAGTTTCTGGTCGTCGAGGGCCAGCTCGACGTCGCCCGTCTCCAGGTCGGCGTAGTCGATCGTGAAGGTCTCGTTGGCGGGGTCGGGGTTGTAGCGCAGGTCGCGGGACTGGAAGGCGAGGCCGTAGTAGTCCCGCTCGGCGAACAGCCGCGCGGACTCGGTGGCTTCGACCTCCCGCATCCGTGCCATGACGGACGAGCCGCCCGGGCCCTGCGAGGCGATCGGGTCGAAGGTTCCGCCCCAGACCGTGACGCTGGAGAGTCCGGCGTATTTCGCCAGGCGCTCGATGCGGACGTCGGCGGCTTCGCCGGAGAACCCGGTGATGCCAGCCTCGTAGTGCGCGCTCGACAGAGCGCTGCCGACGTCGGTGTCCGCCAGCGTGATCGCCACGTGGGCGATCTGCCCGGCGAACAGCCTCGCTCCGCGGTAGCCGCCGACGTGCAGGGTACGCAGCGAGGACATGGCCGGCATGAGGGCCTGGACGGTCGAGGCGACGCCGTCGATGTACAGGCGTGGTGAGCCGAACTGCTCCTGGACGACGTGGTGCCAGTTGCCGTCGTTGAGGACCACCGCGCTGTTGTGGACGCTGAGGGCGCCGCCGCTGTCCGTGTACTCGACGGTGAGCTCGCCAGACGCACTCAGCGCGTAGACCATCTGGTGGTCCAGGCTCGGCTCGTACATGCCGAGGATCGCCCGCGATGTCGAGGTGCTCTTGAACCAGAACTCGACGTGCAGGTAGGCGCTGTTCATGGCGGCCTGGAAGCCGGGGCCGAGGTCGCCGGTGAGGTACTTGCCCGCGCTGGCGCTGGCCGGGGCGAAGGTCGCCGAGGTGTCGCCGGTCTCCGCCAGGCCGTCGCTGCCGAAGTCGAGGGCGCCGCCGCTGCTCACCTGCGTGAGGGCCAGGGCGCCGCATCCGCCGCCTGCGATGTCGCCGACCGAGGTGGCCCCGGTTGGCTCGGTGAGCGGGTAGTAGGCGGCCAGGGAGGTGGTGGCTCCGGGCACGGACGGGTGGAGGATCTCCTCGGCCAGCGCGCTTTTGAGCGTCGGCCAACGGTTGAGCCGTTTGAACAGGTCCGTACATGTGATCTTGGTCTGGGCGATCAGGCCCTTCCAGCTGACCGGGAACTCGTTGACGACTCCCCAGAAGCGGGGGCGGACGTCCGCGCCGACCAGGTCCCAATCGATGTAGCCGGTGGCGCCGCCGGTGCGCGTGGTCGGGAAATCCACGGCGTGTGTCTGGGAGGTGACCCAGGCCGGGGTGGCCAGGGTGCGCCGTACCGTCCAGCCGTAGCCGTCGCCCGAGGTCTCCCAGGTGACGGTGCCCCCCGACTCCCGCACCCGCAGCCATGCGTGGTCGATCGCCGAGTAGGTCAGGTTGACGGCCGCGCCGTCGGCGAACCCGGACTGCGACTGCGCGCTGATCACACCGGTGCCCGCGTCGTAGCGCCAGCCCAGGCGCGTGCCCGCCGTGGTCGAGGTGACCCACATGCTGGCCGCGCAGTTCGACGATCCGTTCAGCGCGGGCACGGCCGCCAACTTCGCGGTCAGCTTGCTGCCGGCGAGGTTCCACTGACGGGCCGACGTGAAGTTCGTGTCGACGCCGGGGACGAGCTGGATCCGCAGGCGGCCCTCGCCCGTCTCCGTGCCGGCCCCGCCGGTGTTCGTCGGCCACAGCGTCGTGTTGACGCGGCCGTCGTCGAAGTCATCGCCCAACATCGCGAGGGGGTAGGGCGCTGATCCGGACGTGGTGGGGATGACCGCCACGCTGATCCTGATCGGGGCGTTGGGCCGCACGAACGGCGAGTACGGCCCTGGGCTCCCCGGGGTGAACCGGCCGTCGCTGTCGTCCAGCCACAAGACGGCGGTGCCCGGCTGCGTGTCCGACAGCTCGTCGGACGCACCCCGGTTGATGACGACGCCCTGCTTGACCACGTCGACGAACGTGGTGATGTCCGTCCACGTGATCGTCCACGGGAGCTGGACCAGCCCGCCCCATCCGGCCTCGACGAGCAGCGGCACGAGACCCCCTCCTTCGTCAGTCGGGCCCCGGTCAGCCGAAGCCGTAGTCGGCCCCGCCGCGCCCGCGCTTGTACTTGTTCAGCACCTTCTCCAGCTGCCGCGCGGCCTCGTCGGGGTCGGTCGCGCCGTTGTCGGGGGTGTTGACCCGCAACCGCCCCCCCCCCCCCCCCCCCCCGACCACCCCCCCGCGGGGGCAGGCG
>NZ_JBFAKW010000015.1:17700-118768 GCF_040655955.1 Streptomyces sp. NPDC050263
CGGCGGCGCTGTTTTTGTTGTTCTCCCCCCCGCCCCCCCGCCGCGGGGGCGGCTCGGGGGGGGGGCGGGGTGGGGGCCGGGTTGCGCCCCGCCCCCCCCCCCCCGCCGCCGCCCCCGCCCGCTACGACCAGCGCGCGGGGCATGACGGGCTGGGGGCTGCCGACCCGGACGGACCTCGCGCCGCCTCCGCCGCCGCCGAGACGGTCGCCGTTGATGGCCTCGACGAGCCCCAGATACTTCCGCGTGCTCGCTGCGTTGATGACGTACTCGCCGTTGGACAACATCGCCGACACGCTGTCCGAGGTGGACGTGCCCGGCCCGGCGACCTTGCCCCCGCCCGGGAACCGGTGGACGGGGCCTCCGGCAGCTCGGCGGACCGGGCCGCCGCCGGCCATGTGGTGCGGCGTCGAGTAGTTGGTGTAGATCCACGTCGTCGCCGAGTAGCCGTCCAGGTTGGTCAGCGCGTCCTTGGCCAGGGCGATCTTGCGCTGCAGGTCGGAGATGTCCGCACGGATCGACGCCGTCTTCGACGACGGGGCCTTCGCCAGCCGCTCCTTGGCCTCGGCCAGCTTCTTCCTCAGGTCCTCGAGGTCGCCCTTCAGCCGCGCGGTCTTGTCCGGGGTTTTGAGGATCTGGTCGGCGAGGGCCTTGGCCTGGGCCCGGGTCAGGCCCATCTGCATGGCCGACTCGATGAGCTTGGTGCGGCCGCGCTCGTAGACGGCGTTGACCGCCGACCAGGACGAGCCGTTCTCCCGCGCGGACGCCGCTGCTGCGTCGGTCTTCCCGGCCAGGTCGGTGAGCGCCGTGGCCGCGGCGCGGGCCTTCTCCGAGTTCAGATTCAGCTGGCCGTGCGACATCGACAGCGCGCCGGCGTTGTCCTGTGCGGCCTTCGTCGTGGCGTCGATCGCGGCTTCGAACCCGATCATCCCGCTGAGTCCCTGGCGCTGCACGTCGTTGAGGGCCTGGATCGACTGCCGCAGCCCGTCCGCCGACAGCTTCTGCAGGTTGAGCTTCTGCTGCACGCTCTGCGCCTGGGCCCCGAACAGGCCCATGCTCTGGGCCGCGAGAGCCTGCTCGAACTTGGCGTCGGCCAGCGCCGACTTGTAGTCGTTCAGCTTGCTCGTGAACTCGACGGTGTCGCGGCCGCCCTTGCCGTACTGAGCGGTCAGCTTCTTCAGCGCGGCCTCGGCCAGGTCCGCCTGGCCGCCCTGCACCAGGTTCGCCAGCGCCTTGTCGACCGCGTCGATGTTGGCCTTGGCGTCCTTGACCGGAGTGGAGTCCCATCCCGTCCACCCGACCAGGAACTGCTGCACCTTGTCCGTGGTCGTCGGGTCGGTCAGAGCGCGGACCTTGTCGTACAGGCCGCCCAGGTCCGTGCCGAACGCCTTGGCGGCCTCGCCGGTGGCCTTGCCCGTGGTGCCGAGCTGGCGCAGCGAGGACGTCAGCTTGTCGACGTCCGGCGGCGCCTGCCCGCTCTTCTCGGACAGCTGCGACAGGGCGATCAGCAGCAGGCCGATCCCGGTGCCTGCGATGGCCAATTTCGCCGTGCGCGACAGTGTGCCGATCGCCGCGCTGACCCCGGCGAGCGTGCCGGGTGCGGCGGCCGCCGCCGTCTTCATGGCCATCAGCTGCGCGATGAAGGCGACCACCGCCGCCCTCGCCGCGGTGAACCCCAGCGCCGCCAATTTCACGGCTTTCAGCGCGAGTGCGAGCTGCAGGAACATCGCGATCGCGCCGGGCGGCACGGCGGACACCAGACGGGCGACGGCCTCGACGGTCTGCAGGAGGCCGACGCCGACGTCGCTGCCGGCGTCCAGCACGTGGATCACGGACTCGGCCACGCTGCGCATGACGCTCGCCACGGTGGGGCCCTGCGCACGCGCCCACTCCAGGAACGCCCGCGCGTTCCCGCCGACTTCTCCGCTGGCGCTGAGGCGGAGCAGGTGGACGATCTCGTCGTTGACGCCGCGCAGGGTCTTCTGCCCGAACGCCGTGAACTTCGCGTTGAGACGGTCCAGGCCGGGCGAGGCCACCGCCCCGCCGAGGACCGTCATCAGCCGGTCGGCCTCGACGCTGGCCGCCGCCGCGAGCCCGGCCGTCTTGGGCAGCAGCGCGTCGACGATCTCCACGCCCTTGATGAACGGGGCCATCGTCGTGCCGGCGAGGCTGTCGGAGAACTCCTTGTAGTGGTCCTTCAGGACACTGACCGCGGCCGCCGCCTGCCGGGTCGCCGGAGGCAGCTTGCCCACCTTGGCGGCGTACTCGATCTGGGCCTGGGCCGCCTCCTGCGAGGACGCCCCCGACTTGTCGACGGCGTCGGTGTAGGCCTTCTCCGCCTCGGCGACCTCGCCGAGCGCCTTGATCTGCGGGATGATCGCGGCGCCCATGGCCGCCATCCCCGCCGCGACCGTCAGCGCGCCGAGAGCGAGCGGCACGAGGGAGGCCGCCGCCGGGATTGCGGCCGGCCACAGCAGGCGCGTGACCTTGCCGAGCTCGTCCATGGCGCTGCTGCTGGAACGGACCGCCGGGGACAGGGCATGCGTCTGGGCGGTCAGGTCTCCGGTGCTGGCCGTCAGCAGGGCCATGGCCTCGGCGACGGAGATGTACCGCCCGTGCAGGTCACGCAGCCGCCCCTGCGTGTCCCGCGTGAACCCGTACATGGACGCGTTGCCGGCGCGGGCCGCGTCGTCCAGGCGGCGGGCGAGCAGGGTGGCGTGGTCACCGGCCCCGTCGAGGGTGCCCGACAGGTCGTCGGCGCCGGTGAGGGTGAACAGCATGCCCGGCATCAGTCACCGCCTTCGGCCCGCTGCGCCTGGTGCTGCTCGATCCAGGCGGTCAGGACGTAGAAGTCGCCGACGGCGAGGTCGTCGACGAGGGGAGGGGGGATGTGGAGGATGTGGGCGAAGAGTCCGAGGTAGACGCTGCGGGCCCGTTCGATGTCGGGCTCGGGCTCGAAGGACCGGCCGGCGGGCTCTCCGTGTCCGCCGGCGTCGGCGCGGCCTCTTTTGGGTCCTTCGCCCGCGCCTCGATCAGGGCCCGCGCATGGTCGGGATCGACGGCCAGCGCAGGCATCCGGGCCAGGAGAACGCCGGCCACCATCTCGCGGGTGAGGTCCGGGTCCTTGTCCGGCGAAGCGAACGCGTTGTCGACGTAGGCCGCGACCTCGGCATTGCTCAAGCGGGTCGTCATCTCGGTGACCCCGGGGTCGAACTCCCCGAACCGCAGGCTGGGATTGCTGCGCTTCTTGATGACCCAGACGATGCCGCGCATCGCCTCCAGGTCGTCCTCCTCCAGGCCCTGCAGGATCTGCTGCCATTTCATGTCGACCGTGCGCTGCACGATCGCCGCCTCGGAGACCTTCAGAACCGCAGCGTCGTACTGCTCGGGCTCCCCGCCCGCGGGGGTGTACACGATGATCAAGGGGGGTTGCTCCTATTCGAGGCGACGCCGCACGTCGTCCGCGACGCGCTCGACTTCGCTGGTGATCCGGCCGGTGTGGGAGCGCACGGTGCGGTCCCACCAGCCGGGGTTGGCGTTCTGCTGCGCCCAGCGCCTGCGGTTGGCGAAGACGGGGTGGCGCACCCTGCCCTCGTTCAGCCGCTCGACGAGAGAGGCCGGGATGTCCGAGGGCAGCTGCGATCTGTCCAGCCAGACGCGGGCGCCGGGGTTGCCCGTGGTGCGCACGCTGATGCGGATGGCGTCGGCGATCGCGATGCGCAGCGGGCGCGTCGTCGGCGAGGGACCGCCCCGCTTGCCTGCGGCCCGGCCCTGCGAGCGGATGTCGAGTCCGCGGATCGCGCTCTGCAGGTCGTTCCGCAACGGCTCGGCCGCCCGGCGCAGCCGCCGCTGGAAGCTGCTGCGGATGTTCTCGTGCCCGGCCCTGCGCAGCCGCGCCGACAGCTCGATCAGCTGGCCGGTGCCGGTGATGCGGATGTCGCGTACCACCGCCGGCTCACAGCGCGGTGTCGACGCTGATGAGCTCGATCTTCGGGAGGTTGGTCCCGTCGTAGAGCCCGGTGAAGTTGAACGTCGGCTTGACCACGCCGTACCCGTCGACGGCCGGCGGCCCCTCGTCGAGCTTCACGGCGGGCAGCGTGATCCGGAACGTCTCGAAAAACGTGCTGGCGATGAGCGGGCCCACGAACTCCCACACCAGGGACGTCGCCCCGTCCGAGGTGTGCAGGTCGTCCAGGGTGGTCGCGACGTAGTCCGTCTCGAGCGATCCGCTGATCTTGACCAGGTCGTTGCTGATCGGCTCCTTCTTCAGGGCCGACTGGTTGGCGTAGAACCGCTCGGTGTCCTGCGGCCGCTCGATCTTGCAGCTCACCTTGCGGATGCCGTCGAGAGCCGCCTCCGCGCCGAACGATCCGACCTTGAGCGCCATCTGCCCGAAGTGGAACGGGGAGGCGTTGACGTAGGAAGCAGCCGCCAGGGTCTGGCTCTCGTCGCAGTCCTTGGCGTCGAACTCGAAGGAGCCCGTCAGCATCTCGCCGACGCCGCAGGAGAACTCACCCGATGTGATCTTGCAGCCGAGGAACGACTTGTCGGTGACCGTGCCCGTCGTGAGAGGCACGCCCTTCTGGATCGTCAGGCTCTTGCCCGCCGTGTCCGCCAGGGTGTGCGTCTGCAGGTACGCGGCCGTCGCCCCCTGCTGCACCGGCGTGACGCTGGTCCCCATCAGCGCCTGGACGAGCAGCCCCATGCCCTTGTTGGCGATCTCCAGATCGATCGACCCGGTGGCCTCCCGCCGGGTGACCACACGCCGAGAGGACAGCGCGAGGAGCCGGTTCGCGGCGATGCCGGCCGACTGAGCCGTCGTCTTCTTCAGGACCAAACTTTCCTTGGTGAACTCCGGGAACCGCGTCGGTGCTACGAACGTGCCGTACGTCGACTCAGCAGCGATCCCGATCTGGGCGCCGAGCCCGGATCCGATGGCCATCAGTCCTCAGCTCCCTTCGCGGTCTTGGCCGCGGTCTTCTTCAGCGGCGGGGCCGCTTCGTCCTTGGGCTCTTCGACGGCCTCCCATGTGCCGGGCTGGCACACGTAGCCCTCGAAGCGGTGGTCGGGCACTTCGACGACCTCGTCCGGCTCGACCGTGCGGTTGTCGAGCTCGGGGACGGTCACCGGCTCCGGGCCGATGAAACGCACACGCGCCATTGCTCCTCCTCAGATCCGGGCTTGGCAGGTCACCGTGAACGCGAGAGCGACCCGGGCGCCCTGCTCGGTGAAGGTCTGGCGCAGGACGCCGCTGGTCAGGTGCGCCCACAGCACAGCGCCGTTGAGGGTCGGCGCCGTGGGGTTGAGGGCGGAGGCGCGCAACGCCTCCTCGATCTCGGCGAACAGGTCGAAGGTCCGCACCCGTACGGCGGCGATGCTGTCGCCGCCGTTCCAGACGTCGATCACGCCGTTGATGGCGAACTGCTCGTTCCGGGTGCGCGCGCCGGCGGCGTTGAAGTTCTGCGTCATCTCGACGGCCTGGTCGCCGTCGATCGACCAGCCCACGGCGATCAGGTCGGCCTGGGAGACGTCGCCGGTCGGCGGCCCGTCGAGGATGAGGACGCCCTGCTGCAGGGCGGGGCGGGCGGCGAGGATCGCCAGGAGCTGGGTGATGGCGTTGGGTACTGCGGAGGTCGCCATGTCAGGCCATTCCCGGGGGCAGTTGGTCGGGGCTGAGCAGCTGCAGCGCCCGGTTCGGAATCGCGTAGCCCAGGCCGGGGACGGGCTCGGTGACGTCGAAGTCGCCGGTTCCCAGCTGCGGGCGGCCGGAGCCGTACTGGGTGCGGGCCAGGTGCTGCAGGATCAGCTCGGCGGCCGCGCTGATGTTCTCGGCGACGATGCGCCGTCCGGCGGTGTAGGTGACGCGCAGCGGCCCGTAGAGCGGGCCGCCGTCCTTGCGGCGCACGATGCCGTCGTTGCCGTCCAGGTCCAGAGCGGCGACGTCGTACGTGGGGCCGCCGTCCAGGACCGGGACCACGCTCGTCAGGGCGAGGGCGGGCAGCTTGCGCAGGGCGAGCGCCTGGACCCGGCCGACGGTGTGGGTCTCAGTGACGGTGCGTTCGGCGACCGGGCCGACGAACCACTCCACCGCCGCGGTGGTCGCGCCGATCCACCGGCGGATGCTCTCGTCCTGCGACGTGCCCGCCGGCATCTTCAGCTGCTGCTTCGCGTCGGCCAGCGAGATGATCCACGTCGGGATCGCCTCGCGGACGTCGAACACGTCCACGTACGCCGTCGCGTTGATGCCGCTGGCCACCCAGCGCACGGCGTGACGGCCCGGCTGCGTCGTGGCGTAGGTGTACTTGTACTGGCCGGTCGACACCGGGACGACCGGGTCGAAGACGCTGGACGTCCCATCGGGCAGCATGACGGTCAGGGCCATGGATCCCGCGTCGGCCGGCACGCCGTCGTCGTCCGTGACGGTCGTACTCAGGCGCGCGGGCGCCCCCAGGTCGAAGGGCATCTCAGCCTCCCTTCACAGTCGGGTCGGGGCGGCCTCGTCGCCGCGGCCGTCGCCGCGGCGACGAGGACCACCGCCGAGCACGGCGGCTACCAGGAGCGGGTCTCCGGCGGCTCGGCGCCGCCCCCGCCCCGGGAGAAGTCCGCGGCGACCTCACGCTGCGGGCTGCGCCCCTCTGCCACGTCCCGGGACCGCGCGGCCTCGAGCACCTGGTCCCTGTTCTTCGCGATCCCGGCCCGGTTCTGGCCGGCGGCCTCGGTGTCCAGCACGCGCAGGGCCTCCTGCTCTCCGACGGTGTCGAGGTAGGCGAGCACTTCCTTGTTGCTGTGCTCGTCCGGGTTGAACGCCACGGCGGGCTCCTCGGGGTCCTGGTTCTCCAGGGCCGCCGGGTCTTCCATCCCTGGCGTCTGGCCGTCGCCGTCGGCAGACGGGACGGGCAGGCGCACAGTCACCGACCAGCGCACCCAGCGCGGGCCGTCCTCGACGCCGGCGGGAGGCTCGATCTCTTCGAGCGTCGCGGCGAGGACCTCGAGCGGCTCCCCGTCTTCGCCGGCCACCAGCGGCTCCTGGTGCACCGCCGACGGCACACGATCGCCGCCTTGCTCCTGGCCGTCGTCGGCGAGGACCGCGCGGTGCCCGTCGGCCCAGCTCGCGGCCTCTTCCTCGCTCACCTCGACGACGTCGCCGGGGGCCCACGAGAAGTCGGCTCCGGCGATCGCCTCGAGTACGCGGATGTGGGGCATCAGGGGTGCACCACCGGCGCGTTGCGCGGGTTGGCCAGGACGACCGACGCCCCGTACGTTCCGCCGGACGTGGTGCCCGAGGCGGTGACCGCGATGCGCAGGTACCGCTTGAGGCCCTTGTAGCCGACGACGTACATCTTGTTGTCGTCGGAGGCACCGATGGACGGCTCCGTGCCCTGCAGCTCGGAAGCGGCCACGGAGGTGAAGGTGGTGTTGTCGTCGGACTCCTGGACGTCGACGGCGTGCGTGCCATCGGTGATCGTCCCGGTGTGCACGACGATCAGGGCGTCCTGGAACGCGGCCCCGTTGAGGTAGCGGTCCACGCCCGTGCCGTTCGCCGAAGCGGTGCGGGTGGCGATCGCCAGGGTCTCCCGCACGGTGATGTTGCTGTACGCGTCCTTCACGACGCGCTCCTTCCTGTGAGCGCCGACGGGCCCAGGCGCGGCGGCCCGGGCCCGTGCGTGCGGGGGTCAGCTGGCGGAGTGCTGGTACAGGCGGATCGCGGACGAGTCCTGGATCATGCCGTCCAGGCGGGAGAACCCGAGGAACGCGACCTGCAGGTACTCGGCGTACCGCTCGACCAGGCGCAGGGTCTGCACGGCCTGGACCTGGCGGATGACGTAGCCCGCCTTGAAGTCGCCGAACGCGATCGTCTTGGCGCTGGCGGCGGGCTGAGGCATCGAGTTGTCGAGGGTGTACTCGAAACCGTTGATCGTGGCCGGGAACCCGGGCGCGGGGATCGGCACCCACAGCGGGCGCCCCTGGGTGTCCTTGAGCTTGCGGATCACCTTCAGCGTCTGGTCGTGCATCAGGTACCGGCCGTTGGGCCGGTAGGCGCTGTCGACACTGTGCTCGAGGTCGATCAGGTCGTCGTAGATCAGCGACGTGGTCTGGCCGTTGGCGCCCTGCTTGCCGACGACGCCGCCGGTGGTGATCCCCTCGGGCTGGTCCACGCCCGTGCCCGTCGTCCAGGCCCGGGCGGCACGGCGGCCGATGCGCTCGCCGAGCTTCTTCGGCACCCACGACTCCAGCGGGAACGCCGTGTCCTGCAGGAGCGCCATGGACAGCTTGACCTGCTTGGAGCTGAAGATGTGCGCTTTCAGTGTCTTCCCGCCGACCGTGATGTCCTGCTCACCGGCGGACTGGTTCTCGCCGAGGATCTCACCCTCGTTGCCGGTGTCGTCGTTGGTCGGCCACTTCAGGTCGGCGCCGGTACCGGTCGGGATGACCTCGGCCAGACCGAGGAGGCCGCCGAAGGCCTTCATCGTCTCGGTCATGACGTTGCGGAACTCGTCCGGCACGGTGAACCCGCCGGCGGTGTCGATGCCCGCGCCCATCGCGCGCAGGTCGACCTCGTTGTCCATCATCAGGTTGCGCTGGTCGGCGGTGAGCCGGTCCATGCCGCCGCGCAGGTAGATCCCGAACGCGTCGCGGTACCGCTTGGTCTTCTCCTCGGCGTCGGTGCCGCGGCGGCCGTCGCCGGGCTCACCGGTGGTGGTGACGATCTGGCTGCGGTCGATCTTGTCGAGCGAGGCCATCTTGTTGAGGCGCTCGATGTCGCCGGACACCTCGGTCAGCCGCTTCTCGGCGCCGTCCCAGTTGGTGCGCTCCTCAGCGGTCCAGTCCCGGCCCTCGCGCTCGGCGAGGTCCTGGATGTCCTGCATCCGCTGCCACGTGGTGTTCTGCTCTTCGATGAGCCGGGTGAGCTGTGCAGGCATGTCTGTCCTTCCCAGGCATGCGAGAGGCCTCGGCCAGAGGTGGCCAGGGCCTCGAGGTGAGTGGTGATTACGAGGGGGTCAGCTGCAGCCCGTAGCGGGCGGCCAGTCCCCTCATGCGGAGTGCGCGCGTGTCCGTGTCGCTCCGAGTGGTCTCTGCCGGCTCGGGTGCGGTCGGGGCCGCGGCTGGCTCCGGTGTGCTGGTCTCGCGAGTGGACTCACCCGGCTCGCTTCCAACTGCCTTCAGTTCAGGCGCTTTGACCCCGGCGTCCTTCAGGTGCCGGGCCAGGTGCTTGTAGACCGCCTGGCGGTCCTCCTCGGGGATCGTCGTCCCGCCGCGGGCGCCGTTGAGGACGCCGATCGCTGTGGTGCACGCGACCGTCGAGGCCGCGCCGACGTCGCCGTCGACGCCCACGAAGTGGTGGATGAACCGGTACGACGACTTCGCCGCGGCGTCGCCGTCGGGGTCCACCCAGGCGTGCGCCATCCGCAGCGCCGATTCCTCCTGGGGGAGATCGCTGGAGTTGGCCGGCCCGTCCCACGCGGTGTCGGAGGTGTCGGTGGAGTGGACGGCCAGGCCGCCCCGTTCCTCGGCGGCCGCGGCCTGCCGGACGCTCTCGCCCGCAGCAGGCGCCTGCCCGGCCGGCGCGTCACCGGCCGTGGCTCCGGCGCCGACCAGCTGCAGGAGGTCGCGCAGCTCCGGCCGCAGCTTGGCGCGCTGCTCGATCGCGCTCTGGTCGCCGCGGCTGACGAGCGCGCTGGCGACGCTGGCGAGCTCGGCTTCCGTGTCGACGTATGCAGGGAAGGTGACCGCGCTGACCTCGATGAGGCGGGCCTCGAGGATCCGCCGCACCTCGACGTCGGCACTCTGCCCGTCGGAGGTCTCCACCGTTTCCAGGGTCCAGTCGTCCTTGATGACGTAGAACCCGAAGGACATGCCGGTGATGTTCTTGTTGCGGACGTTGGCCTTCAGGTCCGATACGTACGACAGGCCCTCGTCGAGGGCGGAGTCGACGGCCAGGCCGCGTGTGTCCTCCGCCAGGGCCAGGGTGCCGGCCGACACCCGCGACACCACGTAGTAGGAGTCGTGGTCGATGAGCATCCGCGCGTCGCCCTCGGACAGGGTCTTGGTGAACGCGCCCGGAGCGATCTCCTCGTAGAACCCCCAGCGCAGGGGATTTCCGATGGCGGTGCGGGAGTTGAACACCGCGGCGTACCCGTTGAACCGCTCGCCGGCGTCCACGCCCTCGTCCGCGCGGATGGCCACGCCCGCGGTCGAGAGAGGCAGGCGGCGGCGCTCCTCAGTCGTCGTCCTCGTCAGAGTCCTCATCACACGCCTTCCTCAGTCTCGTCAGGGGCCGCCAGCAGTCGCTGCGCCTCCGCCATCAGCGCGGCCGCCCGCGCCCTGTTCGAGCCCCCTGTGGGCTGCTCGCCGTCCGGGGCGAGCGGGTTCGACCCCAGCGGGGCCATGTACATCGGCTGCAGGTAGACGTCTCCGCCCTTGCCCGCAGGCAGCGGCGGCATCTCCTCGAGCGCCCGCACGTCGTCCGCGTTGTAGGCGCCGACGTCGCGCATCGCCCGGTAGAACGTCGCCCGCGCCGCCGAGTCGCCCCGCAGCAGGCCGCCCATCTGGTAGTTCGCGTACAGCTCGCGCGGCAGCAGCTCCTTGGTGATCCGCTGTTCGGTCGGCGTCAGCCAGGTCGGGTTGAGGTCGAACGTCACCCAGCCCTGCGCCTGCTGCTCCAGGCCCGTGCCCCACGACGTGCTCTTCTCGGTGGACATGAGCAGGAACGGCGGGACGCCGAACATGCGGGCCAGCTCGGTGACCTGGAACTGCCGGGACTCCAGGAACTGTGCGTCGGTGTTCGGCATCGCGACCGGCTTGAAGGACGCCCCGCTGTCGAGGACGGCCACCTCGTGGCTGTTGCCGACGCCGGACATCTTGGCCTTCCAGCGCTCCTTCAGCCGGGCGGCCTGGTCCGGGTCGAGGCGCTGCTCCGTCTGGAGCACGCCGCCGATCAGGTTGCCGGAGCCGAACAGGCGGGCCGCGCTCTTCTCCGCCGCTTGCGCCAGCCCGATGCCCTGCGAGGCCAGGCGTACGGGAGAGCAGCCGGTGAGGCCGTCGTAGCCAAGGCCCGGGATGTGCAGGATCTCGTGAGGCGTCTTGACGTGCTGCGTTCCCCAGTCGTCCGTGACGTAGAACCACTTGCCCGACGGGTTGCCGTCGCTCGGCTTCTCCCGGTCCACCTGCACACGGTCCGAGGACACCGGCCACAGCTCCCGGATCTGCCCCGCCCCGTCACGGATCTTCTGAATGTAGGAGTTGCCCCACAGCACCCGGTACAGGTACGCGAACCGCCACAGCTCCACCGGCGTCAGATCCGGATGCGGATTGCGCAGCAGCTCGAACGGCTGCTTCTCCCGCGTGCCCTCCTTGTACGTCGGCAGCGGCAGCGCCGACGACACGCCAGCGATCAGCGACACCGCCCGCCACACAGGAGACGCACGCAGCGCCGTCGTCTCCGACACCGCCACCCCGGCATCCGACTGCACGCCACCGAGGAACTCGCTCAACGCGGCGGAGGTGAGCGGCTGCGCCGGACTCTCCAGCCCCCGCCTCGACGCCCCATCAAACAGGCCGAACAGACCGCTCACGTGCCCTCACCTCCCCCCTGCTCGCCGCCCTGCCCACCTGCAGCACGCCGGTCGGCCATCGCCCGCTCGCATGCCAGCACCCCCAGCACGCCGCCGAGCATCACCGCCGCCGGCACACTCCACAGCGCCAGCCCGGCCACTACGACCAGGACGAACAGCGCCTCGAGGACCAGCAGCCAACGCCCGCCCGCACGAGCCTCCGGCTCCACCGGCTCCTTCTTCACCACAGGTTCGGCGCCCCTTCCGGCTCGACGTCGTGGTACTGCTCCCAGCCCCACAGCGCGTACGTCCCCGACACCAGCGGGCACACGTCCACACCGTCGCCGCGCCGCGACCACAGCCACGCATCGCCCACGTCCCGCTTCGTCGCCCCGGCAAGGGCGACCGCCATGGGCGCCTGGTCCAGGTGCTGCAGGCTTCCGTCTTGCGTACGGTCGTAGAACTGGCCGCAGGCCTGGGTGAGTTCGCGGACCTTCGGCGCCACCACCAGGTGGTCACGGCCCCGCGCAGCGAGCTTCTTCCGCAGTGGCGGGGCCAGTGATCCGGCCGGCCCGCCCTCGTCGATCACCCATACGCACGGTGACCACTTGCGGTCCAGCTCGTCCGCCCGTTCCACCACCCAGTCCGTACCGGGCCGGTGGTCCACCACCTCGACGTGCCGCGCTTCGTCGTCCGTGCCTCCGGCCACGCTGATGGCGGACGCGGTCCGCTCCGGGGTCGTGTCGATGGAGAATGCCACCGGGTCCGCCAGACGCGACTGGCGCACCCTCAGCGCCCGCCACGCCGCCTCTGCGATGACCTGCCATGTCTCCTCGGCCTGCGCCGGGTAGTCGCCCTCGCCGAGCCGCTCACGGTCGAACAGGTCCGGGCGCATCGTCGCGAGCTCACGTCTCACGGCCTGCACACGGATCCGGATCCCGAGGGCGGGGTTCACTCGCTGCCACGTCCGTACGTCCGCCCGGTCGTCGTGCTCGTCACACACCACGCGTCCGTCCTCGTCCCGCGGGCACTCCCGCGCGTGCAGTACGGCCGACCACTCCAGGTACGTCAGGGACTCGTCCGGCTCCGGTGTGTCAGCCAGAGCCCGCGCCCGCAGCAGCGCAAGCTGCTCGCTCTCCTGACCGATGCCGGCGCTGCAGGTGTAGACGATCTGCGGGTTGAACCGCGCCGACATCACCGGCAGTAGCGCACCGATGGGCGCCGCCCGCAGCGACATCGCCTCATCCATCACCAGCAGGTCGCCGGAGAAGCCACGGCCCGAGCTCCCGGAGCGCGCCAGGAACCGGATCCGCGCCCCGTTGAGGAACTCGAAGCCCTCCTCGCCGTGGGAACGGATCACGCGCTTCACGCGGCGGCTGAGGGCGTACGAGCCCTCGATCATCTGGTCCAGGCGGCGGAAACTCTCCTGTGCCGTCTTGAACTCGTGCGCGGTATGGATGACCAGCTTGTCGCCAAACAGCATCACCCCGGCGATCTGCCTGGCCTCGAGGAAGCCGCCCTTGCCGTTCTGCCGGGTGACGTTCTGTACTACCTCGAACGACGTCCAGCGGCCCTCACGGTCCTCGGCCAGGCTGTGGTGAAGGCCCAGCTGCTGCCACGGGTCGAGCACGAGGTTGGAGTCCGCGGCCAGTTCCACGGCCTCCTGGCCAGCCGGAGACCGGAAGGCCAGCGCGGCCTGGTCCTCGACGCCGCTCCACCGGCCCGTCTCGATGCGTCGGTAGTGCGGAGTGGAGATGATCCGCGGGGTCTGGCAGCCGATCGGGTCGCTGCTACGCGGAGTTGCGGGGGCGTCGAGCAGCAAGCTCATCGATCTTGTCCCCCCTGTCCTTCGGGGGCGCCAGTCCTCGCACTGTGTGCATGGCCTGCCGCAGCTCCCGGGCGGCGCTGGCGACGTCCTTGGGGTCGATGGCGGAGTCCATGATCTTGGCGAGCTTCATTGCGGCGGCAGCGGAAGCGTTCGTTTCGGAGGAGACGCCGAGGTCATCGAGCTCGGCCCTGGTCGCCTTGGCGACGGCACCCGCGCGGACTCGCTTGACACCGGGCTCGCTCATGATCACCTCCGCACACCGAAGGGCGTCACGCGGAGTGACAGGCTCGGTGGTTACATAGAGTGAGCAATGAGGCGGTCACGGAGTGTGACGAGTTAGGAGGTCCAAACCGAGTTCGCGTGAAAAATCTTGGTCGGGGAGAGAGACGGGCGACAAGGGCGTTTGGGTCGCCCGGTCCTGCCCTGAACTTTTGATCCACTCTCTCCCGCCGGCCATCCGGCCGATCACAGACCGCGCTGCGCGTCGCTCGCTGTCATCGCTTTGCGTCGCGCTGCGTGAAGAGGCGGCCGCGGGGCGGCCGGCCGTCACCAGTCACGGGACGCCTGGGCGGTGGCCGGGCGGGGGTCGCCGCCGCGGTAGTGGCGGTACCAGCGCGTGACGACGCGGTCCATGGCGGACGAGCGCATCGCTCGCACGCGCTCGCGCACCACTTGCTCGCCCGGGTCGACGGTGACGATCTCGGCGCCCAGGCCCCGGTAGCGGGCGAGCCAGGCGTCGCTGGGCATGGTGTGGATCAGGTAGACGTCGACCTGGTCCCGCACCTCGAACGCCTCCTGCATGGCCGCGTACCGCGCCTTGTGGGCCACACGCAGGTGAATCGGGTCCTGGTTCCAGTTCGGCGCGCCGGGGCCGGTGAGGGCGCGGGTGATGCGGTCCAGGTCGATCACGATGTCCGCAGCCTTGGCGTGGGCCTCGATCCAGGAGGACTTGCCCGCAGCCGGCGGGCCGGTGACGACGTACAGCACGCTGCGTCACGTCCCTGGCTGGGTGCGCGGCGGGCAGCCAGGGCAGGGGGCGGGGTAGTCGCAGGCGAGAGGCCAGAGGCAGCCTGCATCAGGGCCCGCGCGGAAGATGACGGACGTGCCGTCTTGGAAATCGATCAACTCGCGGCCGTAGGCGTGCGATACACGCTTCACGAAGCGATCGCCCTCGTAGACTCGGGCGAAGAGGGTGAACGCTTCGCGGAGTTCCTGGCGGTTCCGGAAGCGCAGTACGCGCTCAACGTTGCCTCGGGCGGGGCGCAGCAACTCGTGGTTGCCGGTGATGATCGCAGCGGCCACGGAGTCCGGTGTGTGGCCGTCCTTGAGTAGGGCTGCTGCTGTGGTGACGAACCGTTCGGCGGTCGTGGTGCCCTGCTGGCGTGCAGCCTCAGCAGCGGAGACGGTCTGAAGGAAGACGATGAGGCTAGGGAGCATCAGGGCCTCCGTGTGCGGCACCATGTGTTGCCGCAGTCGATCAGGGCGGGGTCGCTGAACGTGTCGGTGAGGCTGTCGGGCGGCGGGCTGGGCGTCATGCCGAGGTCGCGTTCCAGGCAGCTGGTCACGGCGTACGAGGCCCGGTCGTGGGTGGGGCAGCGGCCGGCGATGCGGGCGAGGAGCCTGGTCAGCACGCTACGTGTCCGACTCGGGGTGGTGCTCGGCGATGTGGGCGTGGACGGGGGCCAGGTCGAAGCCGAGGACCATGCGCTTCATGTCGGTGCGCAGGCGCGCCCCGAGGGTGATCTCTTCACCGCACGCGGGGCAGCGGACGTGGCAGTCCCATTCGCCTGAGGCCATGGTCACCACGTTCGGGGGTGTGGGGCGCGGCGGCCGATGCAGGTGGGGTTGTGCTGGCCGAGGAGGGTGCAGGCGAGGCGGCGGGGTGCGGCGTAGGCGAAGTCGCGGGGTTCGTGGAGTGCGTAGCCGAGCCACCAGCGGAGGCCAGTGCGTGCCTGCCAGGCGGAGTTGCGGGGTGTGAGGACGCGTCGCCTGCCGCGTGCGACCTCGGCCTTGAAGCGTGCGGCGAGCTTGGCGTAGTCGTCGTCGTAGCTCATGGTCACCACCTGCGTGAGGA
This sequence comes from Streptomyces sp. NPDC050263, assembly GCF_040655955.1. NCBI lineage: Bacteria > Bacillati > Actinomycetota > Actinomycetes > Kitasatosporales > Streptomycetaceae > Streptomyces > Streptomyces sp. NPDC050263. The sequence continues at coordinate 33,152 of NZ_JBFAKW010000015.1, forward strand.
GCGGACGGGCTGGCGGGCGGCGTCGGTGCGGTTGCCGCGTTGTGAGTTGCACTTGCGGTGAGCGCTGCGGGCGTTGGCGGGGTCGTTGAGGTCGCCGCCGCGGGACAGCGGGATGGCGTGGTCGAGGGTGAAGGCGTCGCGGTGGCGTTGGGCGGCGTAGCCGGTGAGGTCGTAGCGGATCGGTTCGCCGCACCACCAGCAGGGCAGGCGGAGAGCGCGTTGCTTGGTGCAGAGGCGTCTGTAGGGGCGGCCGTTGCGGGGGTTGGTCGGCATGGTCAGCCGCCGTCGCGGCGCCGGCCGCTGCGCATCTGGCGCGCGAGCTCCTCGCCTACGGCCTTGGGATCGGGGTTCTCAGGGGCGAGCTGGATGTTCAGGTCGTAGGCGGCGGGCCGGGCGTCGAGGCCGGCGGTCAGGGCGGTGGCGACGTGGGCCCAGGTGTCCGCCATGGCGCGGGCGCGGTCTGCAAGGCCGCGGTGCTCCTGGGCGGAGGCGAGCTCGCGGTCGTGGTCTTCGCCCCAGGCCGGGACCATCTCTGCGGCGGCGGTGCGGTGCTGGGCGGCCTGGTCGTGGTGCTCCTGGGCGGCGTGGGCGTTTTCGAAGGCGAGTTGCTGGGCGATGCGCAGTGCTGTGTCGCGGTCGAAGGCGGTGGGCGGGGTGTCGGGCATGCGGGGCTCCTTGTGGCGAGGGGCGCCCGCCGTGCGGCTGTCGACGAGGACGGCGGAGGGGGTGAGGACGATGCGTCCGGTGCGGGCGGTGCCGCCGACGGGGACGGGGAAGGTGCCGAGGAGGGTGATGGTGGAGGCGCCCTCGGGGAAGGCCATGCTGTCCTCCCTTCACGGTGTGGGGCCGCCGCCCGGACGCTGCGCGCACACCAGGAGGCGTCCCGCTGGGGACCCCCCGAGGTGGAGACTTCCTCAGTCCCGTCGCCGGGCGGCGGAGTACAGGGGGTTCAGCCGGCGAGGCGGCGGGCGGCGGCCGTGTTGAGGCGGGCGGCGCGTTCGGCGGCGGCGACCTGCTCCTGGCTGTAGATGCGGCGGCCGTGCTCGTCGGTGCGGGCGTCGCTGCGCTGGAGGTGGCCGCGGCGTTCCCAGCTGTAGATGGTCTGGATGCCGCGGCCGGTGAAGGCTGCGGCTTCGCGGACGGTGAACCATAGGCGGCCGTCGGCGTCCTCGCGGCCGTGTCCGGGGGCGTAGTCGTCGGGGTGGGGCATGCTCACCCCCTTCGGGAACGCGAAAGCCCCCGCGCTGGGCGGGGGCTCGTGGTGCTTGTGGGCACAACTGTGCTGTTGGCACCGGATTATGCAGTGCTGATCGTCGGCGTGTCCAGCGCTGTGATCTAGCAAGTAACACGGCGGCTGGGCGCAGGAGGGGCTGCTTGCCGAGCCAGCCAAGGGGGCCGCGGGTGTGCGCGAGTTAGACCAGTGGGATCACGGCGTGTCGTTCAGGGTGTCCTCGAGCATCTTGTTCTCGTCGAAGTTGCCGTCGCTGTCGGTCCAGCCGAGGTCGTTGAGCGAGGCGTCGAGGACCAGGGCGTCGTAGTCGTCCTCCTTGACTCCGTCGCAGGCCTTGGGCTTGCCTTTGCCGTCGTTCTTGTACTGCTCGGCGAGTGCCTTGCGGCAACTGCTCACGGTGTCGTCGTACGACGGCTGCTGGAGCCAGATCACAGTCGCCGTGGCGGTGCCGGCGACGGCCAGGGCACCGGTGGTGATCAGGGCGGTGGTGCGGCGCATGGCTCCCCCTTGGGGTGGCGAGGACGGGGCGTGCAGCGGGACGGCGGCTGGAGCGGGGGAGCCCCGCCGCGACGGGGGATTGCGCGGCGGAGCCTGGTGGCCAGTCTGCTACAGGACCGTGGTCGGTCCGGTCAGTAGTTGGCGTTGGCGAGGATTTCGCCATTCTTGTCGTACACGGTGACCAGTCCGTTGTCGGACTCGTAGCACGAGGTGAACGCGGAGGCGATCAGCTTGCCTTCGCCCTGGTGCGGTCCCATCAGGCCGCCGGTGAAGTCGGTGAACACCTCGGGGGCGTCGATGAGGTTGTTCCGCTTGTCGGCGCCGGTGACCTTGGTGACGTGTTTGATGGCGGTCTTCTCGGTGGCGGTGCCGGTCTTGGCGACGCAGGCCTGGAACTCCTCGGCCTGGGTCTTCTCGGCCGGTGCCTCTTCCTTCGCCGGGGTGTCCTTGGCTCCGCCGGCCTTCGCGGACGCGGTGGCGGCGACGGCCTTGTCCTTGTTGCTGTTGTCGGTGGAGTCGTTGCCGCCGCCAGCGTTCGCCGCGATGGCGATGATGACGAACAGGCCGAAGACGCCGAGGCATCCGAGACCGGCGATCTTTCCGACGCTGCGCTTCTTCGGCGGCTGGGGCATCGGGGCTCCGTAGCCGTGCTGCGGGTGCGGCTGCTGTGGGTAGGGCTGGTTGGGCTGCTGGTGCGGGTATTGCTGGCTCATGATTTCCCCGAGGCGTGAGTGACGACGTACGGATGAACGACTTGTGGAGGGGCTGTGTGGTTGCGGCGAATGGTGAGATTCACCAGAACGTGACGTACCGGTCAGTTCTGTTCGCCGGGCTGTGCGACGCCGTTCTGTTCGCGCATCGCACGGTCGGACTGGTCGGCGTACCGCCGGCGCTGCTCGGACGTCCAGTCGGCGACGCTTTGCGGGAGGGCGGCGCGGGCGGCGGCGAGTCCGGTGGACTCGGGCGTGGCGTCGGGCTTGCTCCTGAATAGGCCCATGATGGTGTTCCTGTCTCGTGTACGGGATGGGTGGACCGGGGCGGTCGGTCAGCTGCCAGGCGGGCGGCCGCCCCGGGGTAGACGGCCCGGTAGATCCGGGGTAGATCGCCGGTAGACGCGGCGGTAGACGTGCAGGTCAGGCGGCGGTAGACGGAGCGGTAGACGCGACCGGGGCCGAGGCCGGGGAAGGGGTCAGGTCGGCCCGCTTCACGCCCCTCGTGGGGACCTTCGAGCCGGGTGCTTTGACCTTGAGGTGGACGGGGATGCCGAGGGCCTCGAGGTGGGCGCGTAGGTCGCTCACCGTGCGGCCCTCCCACTGGCCGTGTTCCTGGAGGTGGGCGAGGACCGTGCGCAGGTGCACGGCGGAGGCCTCGCCCATGAGGTCCAGGAGCAGCGCGCGGATGGCCTCGTCCCGGGGCGCTGCCGGGGTGTCGGCGAGGGCCTGCTGGGGGGTGGGTTTCCCGGCCCGCCAGGCGGCGGTCAGCCACGCTGCGGTGAGCAGCCACATGAGGTTCGGGGCGGCGCTGGTGACGCACCACAGCAGGTAGACGGCGAAGGCGAGGAGGAGCAGGCGTGCCCAGCAGCCGAGGCTGGCGCGCCAGCCGGTGAGGTCGGTGCGGCGGCCGCGGGCGACCCAGGCGGTGAGGCGGGCGGTGCGGTGGCGGGCCAGCGTGGTGGAGCCGGCGGCGAGGCGGCCTGCGGTTGAGGCGAGGCGGCTCACAGGATGTTCGCCCCCTGGAAGGCCTCGACGGCGGCGGCGCCTGCGCCGTTGAGGGCGGCGGGCAGCCAGGAGAGGAGGCCGGCCACTCCTGCGGTGAGGCAGAGGACCGAGCCGGTGTATGCGCCGCCGATGATGCGCCGCTTGTCGGCCTTGCCTGCGTCTTTCCAGGACAGGCTGACGGCGAAGACGACCAGGACGACGATGGCGGCGCCGGTGGCTCCGAGGCCGGTGAGCTGGCCGGCGGTCAGGCCGGCGGTCTGGACGGTGCCGGTGGTGGCGTGGCCGAGGCGTTCGCCGCTGCCGTTGGCGACGGTGCCGGAGCGGTGGGAGGCCCAGCCGAGGAGGCCGCCGGGGCAGGCAGCGGCGCATGCGGCGGCCGTGAACCCTTTGGCGAACGCGGCGAGCTTGTTCATCTCGCGGCCGCCGGTCCACCAGGGGCGCAGGTTGGCGTAGAGGACGAGGAGGGCGGAGAGGAGGCCGCCGAGGGTGAGGGCGGTGGTGCCGGTCATGGGATGACTCCGGTGAGCAGGGTGATCGGGTCGTACCAGCCGAGGGCTCCGACGGAGCCGGTCAGCGCGGTGACCAGGAAGAAGCGAGGGATGAGGCGGCCGGTGGCCCGGTCGAGCGTCCAGGCGGCTGTGAGGGCGACGCCGGCGATGACGTAGGCGGCGCCGATGCCGGCCTCGGTGCGGGCCTGGTGCAGGGCGTCGGCCCATGCGCCGATGGGGCTGTCGCCGTCGGCCCAAGGGGTGACCGCGGCGAGGATCGCGGCGGCCATCCGCCAGGTGACGAGCCGGTCCCAGAGCCGGGACCAGAGCGGCGGACGCTCTTCCTCGGGTTCGGGGACGATCAGGACGACCTCGTGGATGTGCCGGACCACCGCGGGCTGTGGTGGAGGCGGTGGCGGGGCGGGAGGAGGAGGCGGTGGCGGCGTGGGCGGGGTGCGCCAGGGCGGGAGCTCGCCGGGCTCGGGCGGCCGGGCGGGCAGCGGTACGCCCGCGGGGATGACGCGGGTCGGGACGATGGGCTGGTCGGGCACGGGGTGCTCCTGGTGCTGGTGGCCGAGGGGCCGGGCGGCGAGGCGGTGCAGGTAGGCGCGGGCGCGCAGCTCGTCTGCGTCGAGGTGCGGCCGCGCGGCCATCAGCGGGCCCGGCTGCGGTACGGGGCGGTGCAGTCGCAGCCGATCGCGCGGCGTGCAGCCGACTGCCCGGCTGCGGTGCAGTCGTGGCCTGTATCCGGGCAGCGGTACGGCTGCGGCTGCGCGCGGGAGTGCAGGGTGCGGGCGGCTGCGATGGCGGCGACGACGGCCAGGGCGAGGACGGCGTGCCGCAGCCGGAGCTGTACCGGGGTCGGGTCGGCTGCGTCCGTCAGGTGGCGGCTGCGGATACGGCTGCGCAGCCACAGGGCCGTGGCGGCTGCGAGGGTGAGGAGTGCGAGGGTCACCGGTCGCCTCGCCGGCCGTAGGGCGGGAACAGTTCGCGGACGGCGCGGCCGACGACGTCCCCGTCGTACGCCGGGCGGATGCGGGCCAGGATGCGCAGCTGCAGGCATGCCTCGCTGGCGGGCACGATGTGGATGTCGTCCAGGAGGAGCGGCCGGCCGTCGCATGATGGCCCGTCGACCAGGACGACGGGGATCACGCGGAAGCGATGGCGGAGCGTCTTGGCGACCGCGTCTGCTTCGTGCCGTACGCCGTCCAGGCGGTCGGTGACGTCGCGGTCGCCGTGGAAGAGGCGGCCGTCGCGGACGGAGACAGGCCAGTGCGCCGACCAGCGCTTGGTGTCCACGACGAAGACGACGCCGCTCCAGCTGACCGCCAGGTGATCGAGGTTGGCCCGGCTGCCGGGCAGCGCCCGGTCGTGCAGCACGGTCCAGCCCTCGCTCTCAAGCTCCCGCAGGCGTCGGGCGGTGCGGCGCTCCCCTTCCGCTCCGGCCGCCCAGCGGGCTGCCTCGCTGCCGCGCTGGGTCGGGATGCCGAGGCGGTCGGCGACGCGCACGGCGGGGGTGCGCAGCCGGCGGGCGCGGGCGGCTGCGGATGCGCCGGCGCCGACGGGGTGGCGTCGGCTGCGCAGCCAGCTGCGGATGCGGGCGGGGATGCGCAGCCGCGGGCCCGGGTCGACGACGAGGGCCAGGAGCGCGAGGAGCAGCAGGAGGTGGCAGGTGTAGTTCATCGTGCGGACGCCTCCTTGGCGTCCGGCTGCGCAGCCGCAGCCGTGGTCGCTGCAGCCGGGAGCTGTTCGTGGATGCGCTGGGCGCGGCGCTGGCCGATGCCGAGGTCGCGCTGCAGCTGGCGCTTCGACACCGGCTTGCCGGTCCGCGAAAGCTCGGCTGCGTTGAGGGCCTGGGCCTTCTGGAGGACTGCGGCATCGTCGGGGCTGCGCAGCTGCGCGACCTGGCTGCGGCTGCGGGCCGGGGCGGCTGCGGGGTCGGGTGCGCAGAGGTCCGGCTGCGGCGGCAGCGTCGGCCGCAGGTCCAGTACCAGCGCCTCCCCGGGGGCGATGAACTCAGCCGCACCCGGTGAAGCCGCAGCCGCTACAACGTCGCGGGGTGCAGCCGGATCCGGGTGCGGTGCATCCGGCTGCGTGAGTACAGGAGCCGGTGCGGGGAGCGGCTGCGGCTGCGTGGTGAGGAGCGGCTGCGTGTCCGGCTGCGGGAGTGCAGCCGTAGGGCGCAGCGCGATCCGTACCTGGGTCGCCGAGACGGGCACCCCGTACTCGGTCGACAGGGAGGCGATCTCCTCGACGCTCGCCTCGGAGTGCGCGGCTGCGATGGCGCGGACGGCGTCGAGCGGATGCATGCGGCGCAGTTGCGCGCCGGTCACGCCGAGGGGGGTGGCCGGGTGCGGCTGCGGCGCGGGCTCGGCCACCCAGGGCGAGGTGATGTCCATGGTCTTGAGGTGGATGGCGGTGCGACGGCCGGCGAGGTCGGTGAGGAGGGCGTGTCGGCGTGCGCCGTCGGCGGCGGCGTGGGTGCGGGCGACGGCTGCGGCGAGGCGGGCCCGCCCCCACGGGCCGAGGTAGTGGCGGGAGGCGAGGCGTACGGCGCGGGCGTGGGCGCGGTCGCGGGTGATGTCCTCGGCGGTGCGGTTGCGGGTGGCGAGGCCGAGGTGGGACAGGAGGCGTTCCCGGAGCTCGTGGCCGATCTGTGCGGGCAGGCCGGTGGAGAGGGCCTCGGGTCGGGTGACGCGGATCTCGAGGCCCATGGCGAGGTGCCAGAGCAGGGCGGCCATGACGGGGCCGAGTACGGCGCGGACGATGCCGGCGGTGAAGCCGGACTCGGCGAAGGCGGGGATGGTCTGGACGCCGGTGATGCACCAGACGAGGACGCCGGGCACTCCCGGGGTGCCGGCGTGGTCGGCGGTGGCGGTGGCGCGTTTGTTGGCGCGGGCCATGACGGCGCAGGCCAGGAGGGCGGCCTCCCCGGCGGCGAACATGACGGCGCGCTCGTCGACGTCGGCCATGCCGAGGCGGTGCTCGGCGAAGCGCCAGGACGTGTCGCCGCTGTAGGCGGTGCAGATGAGGGCGCCGATGCCGGCGGTGAGGACGGCGCCGCTGGTGCGGCTGACGATGAGGGCGGCGACGCCGGTGACGGTGGCGAGGAGGAGGGCCGCGGCCAGGAGTGGCGGCCAGGAGAGGTGGTCCGTCCACGCGTTGGGCTGGTCCAGGAACACGTGAGCTCCAGCAGGAGGGAAGAAGAGGAAGAGCGGGCCCCGCGCGGGGGTGGACGCGGGGCCCGCGGCCTTGTCAGCTGTCGGCTTTGCCCCTGCTCGCCGCGGTCAGCTGCTCGCTGGTGTGGCCGGCGGCGAGGGCCTGCTTCCAGACGGCCTCGGCCTGGCGGTCGGCGGCGCGCCAGCGGGGGTTGGTGTCGCAGTCGCGGAAGCCGATGTCCTTGGCGATGTCGCGGCAGCGCTGGGTGGCTGCGGCGTACCGCTCGAGGAGGCTCGGCTGACCCGCCGGGGTGCCGTCCAGGACCGCGCGGAGGCTCGCGGCGTAGTCACGGCGGGTGATCGGCCCGGTGATCTCAGGGGCGGCGGTGTTCAGGGCGTGACTGAGGACGGGGTCCATGGTCGTGGCCTGGAGCACGGCGAGCCGGGCGGTGGGGGTGAGCTCGGCGGCGGGCCGGTTGTGCTCGAGGCGGTCGGCGATCTCACCGAGCCACCTGCGGACCTGCGCCTCGACCGACGCGCTGGGGTGGCCGTGGCGGGCGATGGCGGTGGACTGCTGGGGCTCTTCGGGTACGGCGGACTGGGTACGCTCCATGGCGGACCTGCTCTCTCGTCGCGTTGAGGACGGGTCCACCCCTCGGCCCGGAGCTCCAACTCCATATGGGCTGAGGGGTTTTCCCGTTGTGCCGAGAACGACCGTAGCGAGAAGTGTGGACAATGTCCACACTTCTTCGAGAGGATTGGCCCATGCCCGACGCCCCCGAGCGGCAAGAGCCGGAGAGGGAGACGATGACCATCCCGAAACTCGCCGAGAGGGTGGGTAAGAGCCGGACTCTGATTCACCGGCTCGCCACGAATCCCGCGGAGGGGTGGCCAGCCCCTGTCTTCAAACCGGGCAGCTCGCGGCCGGAGTACGACGTCGCCTGGTTCGATCAGTACTGGGCGCAACGGCAGGCGAGCATCCGGCAGGGCAAGCGAACCGACCTGGACCAGCCCGAGGAGTAGCTGTACCTGACGATGCCCCCACCACGCGGAAGGTGGGGGCATCACGCTGTCCGGTCAGGCCGCGTCGGCGTCGAGCGCGGCGTAGGTGATGCGGGCGGCGAGGGCGAGTTCCTCCCGGGTGTACATGGATCCGCAGGTGCCGCACTCGGTGTAGATCTGGTGGTCGGTCGCGACGAGGGCGAGGGAGTCGCAGCGGGGGCACGGCTGCGCGATCGCGCGGCGGCGCGGACGCAGGCACGTGGTGTCGCGCACGGTACGCATCAGGTCGCGCAGTTCGTCGTGCATGACGCCGGCCCAGTCCTGGCGGGAGGCCCAGTCCAGGGGCCGGCCGTCCGCGAGCCACGCGGCGAGGGACTGGGGGGTGAGGCTGACGGGCGGGTTCCAGCGGCGGTCTTCGCTGATGACGCGGACCCAGTGAATGAGGACGCCGGCGATGGGGAGCTGTCCGTGCTGGTCTTCGGTGGCGTCGCCGTGCGGGTCGCGGACGCCGTCGGACCAGGCGGCCGGGCCGAGGAGGTTGAGGACGTCGTCGCGGCCGGGCAGGGGCGCCGTGCGGTAGACGGTGCGGCCGCCGCCGCTCGTGCCGGTGGTCTCGCGCTGGCGGGAGCCCTCGAGCACGGTGATCTGCAGGGGGAGCTCGCGCAGCCACACGCCGATGACGTCGACGCACGGGGTGCACAGGGTCTGCCCTGTCGCCTGCTCGGTGTCGCGCAGCGCGCGGGTGCAGGACTCGGCTGCACAGGAGGTGGTGGTCACCGGGGTTCTCCTCGGGGTGGTGCGGGTGGGGCTGGGGCGCCGGGCTCGCGTGAGGCGAGCCCGGCGGGGTTCACCAGGTGGGGGTGTCGCAGCAGTCGGCGATCCAGCCGGCCGGGATCTGCATGCGGATCGGGGTCCCTGCGGTGAACCGCGTACGGCAGTCGGCGCACGCGCCGGGGTGGACGGCGTGGAACCAGCGGCCGGCCGGCCGCTGGTCCGGCTCGGCCGACGGTCGGCAGTGCGCGCACGTGCTCTGCTCGAGGTCGGTGAACTCGCAGCGGCTCATGAGTGGTTGTGTTGAGGGCGCGACTTCCAGCTGCACCAGGTGGCTGCGGGTCGGCTGCCGGACGGGCGAGCGAGCTGCTCGAACGGGGCGGCGTAGACGGGCACGAGCTCGGAGGCGACCGGCGGCTGGACGGGCGGGCGTACGGGCTGAGGGATGGTGAGGTTGCCGTAACCGTCGGCGATGCCAGCGGCCTCGAGGACGCGCACCACGGTGTCGAACTGGTGGCGCATGGCCCCCAGGTTGCGGCCGAGTTGGCCTGCGAGGCGGGCTAGCCGCCGGTCCTTGCGGGCGCGGGCCGCGGCGAACAGCGGCTCGAAGCACTGACGCAGGGCGCCGCTGAACGGGATGTCGATCGTGAAAGCGGTCTTGCCGAACTGCTGTGGCCAGGTCACTGCATGGGGCGAGCGGCACGGAAAGGCGACGACGGGTACGGATGCTGGCTCGATGTCGCGGCGGAGCGCCTCGCTGAACTTCTCCAGGGCGCGGGCCGTGTTCTCGGTCACCGTCGTCACGGCCTCCGTGACGGCGCTGAAGGACAGAATGAAGTCGGTGACGCCCGGCACGGGCTTCCACTCGCGGTCCGAATTGCTCCAGATTTCGATAGTCATCGGTTCCTCGCGGTCTCGCAGCGGCCGGTCGACATGCTCGACGTGGGCGAACAGGTCGGCGTCGCGCGGGCTGATGTGCCAGCTGGCCTGGCGGCCGCCGACGTAGAGGTAGACGATCTGCCAGCCGGGTTCGTCGACGTCGTACGCCGAGGCGATGACCGCGCCCTCGGTCATGGCGGCGAGGAGGGCGACGAGGTGGGCTCGCTCGCGGTACGCGCCGTCCCGCTCCTCCTCGGCGGCGTGCTTCTGCTCACCGACGGTCTTCAGCTCGCGCTCACGCTGCGCGGCAACAGCCTGCCAGTCGACGGGCGTGGCGTGCTCCTGCTGCTCCATGTCGTGCTCCTTGGTCGGGTTGGTGGCGGACGGCTGCTCCGGCGGGAGGATCGCGGCGTGCAGCTCAACGAGGCGGGCGTCCCACCAGCGGGCAAGCGGCGCGCCGATCGGTGGCGGCCCGGCCTTGACCCACTGCTCGTAGAGGGCGATGACGCGGCTCACGTCCTGCTCGGCGGACTGGCGCAGGGCAGCGAAGACGCGGGCGGTCGTCTCCAGTTCGGTCACGTCGGTCGCTGCCGAGCCGGGCGCGGGCTCGTCGAGGGCGCGGATGGTGTCGCAGGGCCAGGTGGTGTCGTAGCCGACGCGCTGCCCGTGCGCGCAGTAGACGCAGGTGTCGCCGTTGTTGGCCTTGCGGTGCAGCTCGCCGACACGGGCGACGGCGCCCTCGGCTTTCTCGATGCGGCAGGCGTAGCACCAGTCAGCGCACGGGAGTTGCTCCGTCGAGCCGTCCTCGCGGATCACGCTGAACTGCATGTGGGTGTCCATGCCGCGTTCGATGAACGCGAGCCAGCGCTGCACTTCGGCTTCCACCTGGCGGACGCGCTCGGCGTACTGCAGCGTCGCCTTGCCGCGCCGCCGGGATTCGGTGCGGAGTTCCTCGCATCGCTTCTCGGCGTGGATGCCCAGGCGCATTTCGGCCTCGACCTGGTTGTGCAGCAGCTCTGCCTCGCTGGCGCCGAGGGACTCGCCGCGGCCGATGCGGTCGAGGAGGCTGCGGATGTTGGCCTGGCGTGCGGCGCGCGTTTCCGCGGCGGCGGTAGACCTGTGTTCGGCTGCGTGCTTGCGCTTGGCGGCGCGCACGATCTCGCCGAAGAGCTCGATGTCTCGTTCGGTGAAGTCGCCGGCGCCGCGGATGAGGACCGTCTCGCCGTCTACCTCCACCTGGCGGCAGGGCTCGGCCTCGTCGATGTGCGCTTGGGTCATGTGCGGTCCTTCGGGGTGTCGATGTCGCGGAAGGGTTCGGTGGGCAGGGGCCGGCCTGTCTGCTTGGCCCACCAGCCGGCGCAGATGAGTTCGCCGAGGGGGATGTCGCGGGCGTGGCCGGGCGGACGCCACGCGCCCAGGGGGACGTTGGCTCCGCCGTAGCCGCGGGTGGTGCCGTGGTGGCACCAGAACGGGCCGTCGTCGGGGAAGCACTGGCCGCCGTCCTCGAGCTCGGGCGAGCCGGGCCGGAACGCACAGTCCGCGCACGGCTTGCGCATGACGCCGGGCGGGACGGGCGCCTCACGGATCATGTCGGCAGGCACGTGCTCGACGTCGTTCGTGAGGCCGTTGCCGCCGCAGTGCAGGCAGCGGCCGGTGGACGGGCCCATGTCGCCCTGCTCGCAGAACGGGCACAGGTACCGGTAGACGACGAGCTCGGTCACGGAGCCACCACCTTCGACCGGTCGTTCTCGTTGGCGGGCGTGCCGTATCCGGTGGGGATGGCGAGGGCGTGCCAGCAGGGGGCGCAGCGGCGGCGGCCGAGGCGGGAGTTCAGGCCGGGCATCCACCAGCCGCGGCGTATCCCGCACACGGCGCGGCGCACGATCGGCCGGGAGTCGTCGATGGCGTCGCGTATCTGCTCGGCGGTGACCTGCGGGCCGGGGACGGCGTGCAGCCGTCGCCATTTCCCGCACACCAGCCACCAGCAGCCTGCGTTCTCCGGGATCGGGTGAGCGGTCATGCCCTGCTCCCGTGGTCGTAGCGGGCGGCGATCGCGGTGAAGACGGCGGTCTCCCGCTCGTCGAGGGGACGGCCGTCGTACACGCGCGGCTCGTCGCCGCGGCGGGCGCAGTCCGGTCCGTGGACGGCGCCGTTGGAGTTGCGCCAGAAGCTGCAGCACGGCACGGGCCGCTCCTGCAGCGGTCCTTCGGTCCCGCTCGCGCGCCGTGCCCGGTCGTGGCGGGCGCGTTCGATGCGGTGGAGGCCGGCGTAGTTGCCGCCGATCCACGCGCACACGAACGCCAGGTAGCCGAACCCGTCGGCCAGCCACCACTGCCGGCCGACGGCGGACCAGCAGGCGGCGGCCGCCAGGGCGAGGGCGGCGGTGCGGGCGATGCGGAAGGTGCGCCGGTATCGGTTCATCGGCCGGCCTCGTTGGCGAGTGCGAGGAGGACGGCGGCGTGGCAGTGGTCCGGGCCGCCGGGGGCCGGGGGCGGGCACCAGCACATGAGGTCCCGGCCGGCCAGTTGCCGGCGGATCGCGGCGAGCAGCCCGGCCTGGCTGGAGAACCAGGCCCGGTACCAGTCGGCGGCGACCCGCCGCGCGTCGTCCTCGTCGGTGCTGGCGTAGATGACGCCGCGCTCGGGGCTCGTCACCAGGTGGTGGCCGGCGTGCTCGCGCAGGGTGTAGGGGTTGCCCCACGGGGTGCCGCGGCCGACGTAGACGGCGCCGTGTGGGGCGCGCCAGCCTTTGGTGTGCTGGCGCTGGATGCGGGCGGGAGCGCCGAGGGCGGTCTGGCGGTTCATCGGCTGACCCGGATGACGCCGAGCGGGGTTCGTGCGGCGAGGGCGGTGTGGAGTTCGCGCAGGCGCAGCCCGGCGTGCTGGTCGCGGCGGGCGAGGCGGCCGCGGGTGACTGCGGGCAGGGTGCGCCAGCAGGCGGAGCACAGGTACTGGCGGGGGGTGCGGCGGCCGGGGCAGCCGGGGCAGTTGAGTTCGCGCATCAGGACTCCCGCGTGCTGGCGTCGGCGTCGGGTGGGGTGCGGTCCGGGCCGGGCGCCCAGGCGAAGAGGACGAGGAGGGTCAGGGCTGCGGAGAGGACGTCCCACGGCCACAGCTCGAGCTGGAACGTCCAGGCGGCGATGAGGAGGCAGGCCCCGGCGCACAGGCCGACGGTCGTGCGGGGGCTGATCAGGTGCAGGGCCGTGCGCAGGACGGCGGCGAGGAGGACCAGGACGACGGCCGTGGTGACGGTGAGGACGCTCCAGGGCTCGGTCACGGACGCCCCCTGCCGGGCAGCGGGGCGGGGACGTCGGCCGGGTAGACGGTGCATCCGCCGCAGTGACCGCCGATGACGGGAGCGTGCGGGTGCTGCGCGCACGCCCCGGCGGTGGTCTCCACGGGCGGTGGCGGGGAGCCGCGGCCTGCGCGCCGGTCGATGGCGTGTGCCCAGCCGGCCGCGACGGCTGCGGTCCGGATCAGCCCGGCGCGCAGCCGGACGGGGTCGGTCTCGGCGAAGGCCTCGGCGACGTCGGCGCGCAGGATGTGCAGCCAGTCCAGGTATCCGCCCTTGGCGGCCTGCTCGCACGCCATCCGGGCGACGTCCGCGTCGACGGTCTCCGGGTACTGGCCGGTGCCGTCGGGGTGGCTGGGCTCGCCGACCGTCTCGTCCTGGCGGGCGCGCTCGGCGGCGATCTCGTACAGCACACCGGTCAGGTCCGGCCGCTGGACGACGGCCGGGCTCAGGACGGCGGGCTCGTACCTCGAGGCGAAGGCCTGGGGCTGCACGGTGGAGAACGCGCCTGCCGCGTCGCGTACGACCCAGTGGCCGGGTTCGGCGCGGACGTTTCCGCCCGGCACCTTGATGAGGAGAAGGGGGACGCCGTCGAGTGCGGCGGCCTCGGTGGCGGTGGCGCCGCACTCTCTGACCCATTGCAGGATCTGGTACTTGGAGTCGGCGGTGAAGGGCCGTGCCTCGACGTCGGCGGGGCGGAGCCGATAGCGGTGGTCGGGGCGGGGCTGGTCGGTGCTCACTGGCTGGGCTCCTGTGGTTCGAGGGGGAGTTGCCCGTCGACGGCGGGCGCGGGCTGGCTGAGGGCGGCGCGGATGCGGGCGGGGTCGCGGCGGATCGCGGCGCGCTGGTCGGGGCGGAGCTTGCGCCAGCAGCGGGACCCGATCCGCCGGGCGCGGGCGGCGGCGGACCGGATCGGCTGCTTGCACAGCTCGCACTCGACGGCCACGGCTACAGCTCCTCGATGGCGTAGGCGATCGCCGCGTTGATCTCGGCCTGGTGGTGCTCGCGGTCCGACCGGGTGCGGGCCTCGGCCTCGGCCCGGTTGCGGGCGCAGTCGGGGCAGTAGGCGGGCGCGCCGTCGTTGAGGATGTGCGGCCCTTCCCACTCGTTGTCGTGGGCCCAGCCGGCGGCGGCGTCGCGGGACTGGAAGTACCAGGGCATGCCGTCGTCGTGCTCGGCGACGGCGGCGCACCGCTCCGTGTCGCAAGTCAGCGCGTACAGAGGCTGGGTGTTCTTGATGATCGACAAGGGATGTCCTTCAATGAGCGGGCTGGTCGGCGGCTGCACGCCAGGCGTCCATGACTGCTTTGGGGACGCGGCCGGTGCCCGGGCAGTCGACTCCGTTGGCCTTCGCCCAGGTGCGTGCCGCCGGGGCGTCGGGGTCCGGGGTGTGCTTTTTCCGGGGCTTCGCCGGGGCCAGTTCCTGTCGGCGGGCGCGGAGTTCGGCGAGGCGCTGCTCGAGCTGTTCGGCCTCCGTGTCCAGCTCGGCCAGCTCGTGGTCGGCGTCGTAGCGGTTGCGCAGGCCGGTCAGGGCGGCGCGTGTGCGCTGGGCCGTGGCCTGGACGTCCGTGTCCGGGTGGTCCTCCGCCCACTTCAGGAGCTTCCCGGTCGGCAGGGCCTCCGACGGACTCCTGCCCGTGGCGGGCCCGGGCGCGGTGGGCACGGCGGGCGGGGCTGCTCGTACGGCGGCGGTCCGGACGGCGGGCGCATCGGCGGTGGCCATGGCCATGGGGGACTCCTCGGTCTGTAGGCGGAGGCGGTTGTCGCGGGCGGCCTGCGGTCCGCCTTCGCGGTCGATCTCGTCGAGCAGGTCGGCGAGGGCGCGGATCGTCACGGGCTCCTCCGGGCTGGCGTTGCGCAGGACGTCGTCGGTGAGGTGTGCGCCGGCCACGCAGGCCTGGTCGCCGCAGTCGCTGCGGACGTAGCCGACCGGCGGCCGCCCGTGATGGCGTTCGAAGATCACGTGGCGGGCGTTGAACCGGTCGCCCTCGGCGAACAGTTGAGGCATCCGGCCGGCCATCGGCCCGCTCCAGCGGGCGTGCCCGTCACTGCCTGCCTCGATCGCGGCGGCCAGGGCGTCGTCGATCGATCGCGGCGGCGGGTTGCGCCTTCCTCTGCCGGAGGCGGGCAGGCCGGCGTCACGCCGGATGCGGACGATGGTCGGCGCGGTGATGCCCACCTCGGCGCGGATCTGATCGAAGGTGGCGCCCGACAGCAGCAGCGCGACGGTCTTGCCCTCGACCTCGGCGCGCTCTTCGGCCGTGAGGCGTGTGCCGTTGGGGCGTGAGGCGGGGGACGCGGCGCGGCGCTCTACCGGGGGACGCTGCGCGTCGACGGCGGTCATGGCGCGCCCGCTTCCTGACCGTGGCAGGCCTGGCAGTACGCGGTGCCGTCGGGCTCATACCGGCCGTGCTCGGCCTGGTCGTGGCCGCGCCTGCAGCGCGGCTTGCGGGCGCCCATGCCCATGACGTGGCGCAGCTGCTCGCGCAGCCGGACGCGGCCGGGCTCGTCCTCGACGTGGTCCGGCGCGACGCACTGGCGCATGCCGCACTCGGCCTTGACCTGGCCGACCGGGTCGCGGCCGGTACGCCGGCGGAACGCGACCGCGGCCGCGGTGTGCATCCGGTCCCCGGAACGCAGGACAGGGGTACCGCTCTTCTTGGCGCGCGACCCGGTCCACTCCAGGTGTCCGCCCTCCAACGGCTGGGTGTTCGCCTCCCACTTCGCGTCCAGGGACATCGGCTGACGCAGCGGGAGCGGCACGCGGGCGTCGGCGCGGATGCGGCGTACGGCCGCACGGTCCACGCCCAACTGCCGGGCGATGTCGTTGTTACCGAGGCCCGCGTGCAGCAGTTCGCGGATCTGCGCGTCCTTGGGGTGCGGGCGCGTACCACGCCGGGTGATCGTCGCCGGACCGAAGCGGCCGGCCTTGCGGGTGCGGGCGACCTCACGGACGTCAGCCCCGGTCCGGCGGTGGATCTCCGCATCGCAGTGCCCGGCCTGCAGCAGCTCGACGACATCCGCGCGGGCCTTCACCGGCCACCTCGCCCCGGCTGCTGGCCGAACAGCGGGGGCTGCACGGTGGGCCTGCGCCTCGCCGGACGCGACCGCGGCAGCGGTACAGCCGGAGCCTGCTGGCTGCCGGTGCAGCTGTGCCAGTGGGCGACGGCCCGCCACTCCAGGCGCGCGGCCTCGGGCTCCGGGAACTCCGCGTCCAGGACGCGCACGACCAGACCGCCGTGGCTGTCCGTGCGCGCGGCGAGGTTCCCGGCCGGGGAGGGCATGGCGTTGAGCGGTGTGCGCTCGCCCTTGGCCGGGCCTGCGGCCCAGCGGATCGGGGCGCTGCACCGGTTGCAGGTGGTGACGCCTCGGGTGGGGTGCGGTGTGGTGGGCATCAGATCTCCTCCACGCTGGTGGCGGCCGCGCTCGACACGGCGGCGGTGTGGCGGGCTTGGTGGACGTCGGTGCGGCGGCGTCCGCGCGGGGTCGTGCACGCCTGGCCCGCCAGCGCACGGCAGTCGGGGCAGGCGGCGGACAGACCGCCGGGCAGGACACGGCGTGCGCCGAGGGCGGCGCGGACCTGGCCGGGCACGTACGCGTACGCAGGCCCGACCACCGGCGCTACGGGCACGGCAGGGGCGGGGGCGGCCTGCTCGTCCTGGTCCAGGAGGGGCAGCACCCGCAGCGCCCCGTACACGTGCAGCGCCCGGGCCTGGCCGAGCGTGCGGATCGCCGCCCGGATCTCCCACTCCGGCGCCTGCTCCCGATCCCGGTACGACGCCTTCGCCGGGGCCGACTGCTCGGCGCGGGCCAGGCGCTGCGCCTCGTGCATCCGCTCGACCCGCCGCTCCGCTGCCCGCCGCTCGCTCTCCTCGAGGTCGCGCATGCGCTGCGCCTGTGCAGTGGCGGCTTCGCGGGTGTAGGCGCAGGTGCGGCAGTCGCGG
The DNA here is from genome assembly GCF_040655955.1 of Streptomyces sp. NPDC050263. Lineage (NCBI taxonomy): Bacteria > Bacillati > Actinomycetota > Actinomycetes > Kitasatosporales > Streptomycetaceae > Streptomyces > Streptomyces sp. NPDC050263. The sequence goes on from NZ_JBFAKW010000015.1 coordinate 50,132, forward strand.
CCGGCCTCGTGGTCGTCGGGGTCGGAGGTGAGGATGACGCCGCTCTCGCAGCGCGGGTCGGCGCAGCCGCGGCGGACGAGGGCGACGCCCAGGAGCCAGCGGCCCAGGGAGCGGATCGTCTCGGTGCTGGCGTAGCGGCGGGCGATGCGGTCGGCGAGGCGGTCGACGGTGGTGCCGTCGCGCAGCTGGCAGCGGATCTCGCGGACGGTGCGGGTCCACTCCCAGGCGCTGAGGTCGGTGAGGGCGTGGGCCACCGGGGCGAGGACGGCCCACACGGCCGCCCACTCCTGGCTGCTGAGCTGTGGTCCGAGGACGTCGGCGGCGGGCGCCGGGACGTCCGTGCGCAGCACGCCAGGGCCTGGGCCGAAGGTGTCCGGCACACGGCCGCCGGGGTTTTCCACAGGCGCGGCGGGCTTACTACCGGTAGGACGCCTACGGCGGATACCCACCACCCCCTGCGCCATCCCGTCAGTAGTAACCCCGCTGTATTCCTTGATCGCGAGGGATCCGCCATGGGCGTCCGGACCGGATCCGCCATGGATGTCCGCACTCGGCTGGCCCGCGGCCGGGGCGGCGGCGGGCGGGAGCTCGGTGCTCTCGTCGGCGGGCTGCGCGTCGGGGGCCGGGTCGGCGAGCGGGGTGGGGCGCAGGGGATGGCGGTTCAGGGTGACGGTGTTGCGGCCCTGGTGTCCGGCGCGGTGGCCGACGCCGATCCAGCCCGAGGCCTCGAGGTCTTTGAGGATGCGGCGGGCCGTGCGGTCCGTGAGCGCCGTGCCCTTGCTCTCACCGTTGTGGTGGAAGAGCTCACCCGCGAGCTCGGCGGCGGTGAAGACGTGGCCGTCGGCTTCGGCGTGGGCGGCCAGGAGCGCGGCACGCAGCTGCCGGGGCGTGAGCGCGTCGCACATCGTGACGGGCACGCGGACGGACCGCTCGGCGGTGGTGACCGGGCGGACGGAGCGGATCGCGGTGCGTCCCCTGCCGCCGCTGCGGGTCATACGCCTGGTGGTGAACTCCGGTTCCCGGCCGTCGGGTCCAGGAGTGCGGCCCTCGGTGAGGCCGCGCTCGAGGTCGCGGACGGACAGACCGGCGAAGCGGGCGAGTTCGGCGACGTGGGCGTTGCAGTGCTCGGTGTTCACGTCGAGATCGAGGGCGGCGAGCTTTCCCCAGACCTTGACGAAGACATCGCTGTAGTGCGGGCCGCGGTAGACGCGTTCGGGGATGTCGACCATCTGCGTCGCGCGGCGTGCGGGGCGGCGCGGCAGCACGCCGGGCGCAGCACTGCCGGCCCCGCCACGAATGTGGCGGGGCGCGGCGAGCGCTGCGGCGGCGGACATCGGATTCCTTCGAGGGGTGGGTCAGCGGTTGGTGCAGGAGGGGTAGGCGGAGCCGCGGCGGCAGGCGTCGTAAACCGTGGAGGAGACCTCGAACTCGTGGTCCTGGCCGTCGCTGTCGCGGGTGGTGAGCTCGTACTCCCAGTGGCAGGAGCGGCGGGCCTTCTTGCCGGTGCCGGCGGTGCGGCATTCGTAGTCGCGGTCCTTGGCGACGACGTGGCCGGCCGGTCCCTGCTGGTATCCGTCGTCGCAGGCGGCGGCGGTCAGCAGCAGGGCCACGGCGGTGAGCGCGGCGCCGAGCGCGGCGAGGGGGCGCGTCACTTGAACTCCACCGGCCCGGCGTCCATGAGGACCTGGCCGTCGGAGGCGAGGACTGGGCGGGCCTCGCTGCCGGGTGCCGAGTACTTCTCGACCTGGGAGATGACCGCGCCGTCGCCGGTGAAGTCGACGAGGGCGATCGCCACCCAGTACGCGTAGCGGTCGGTGTCGTAGAGGGGGACGGTGACGGTCTGGCCGCGGCCGTCGGTGACGATGGCCTTCGCCCCGTACTCGCGGAAGCTGCCGACGCCGTTGCCGACGGCGCTGTAGGCGCAGATGAGGGCGTAGCCCTGCTGGTCGGGGCGGCCGATGGTGGCGGTCTCGCGGCCGGGGACGCGGCTGTCGCCGTGGTGCTGGATGTGCGGGGCGTCGTGCAGGCGGCCCAGGTTGCGGTAGTAGATCGCGTTGAAGGTGGTGTCGCAGCCGGTCTTGACGTCGGCGGCGGGCACGTAGAGGACGTACAGCTCCAGGTCGGCGCCCTTTGCGCGGCGGCCGGAGGTGCCGCCGTCCCAGTCGAGGTGCGCGGTGATCTGCACGGTGGGGTCGGCCTTGACCATGCTGATGCCGGTGGACGCGCCCTTGGCGAGGCTGATGCCCGTCAGGTTCAGCGCCTGGGTGTTCACCGCGGGGACCGCGGCAGCCTGAGCCGGGGGCGGGGTGGTGGTCTTCTTGCCGAGGCCGAAGAGGCCCATTGGTGTTCTCCTTGCGGGTTGGGTGCCGGGCGGGCGAGACGGGGCATCGCCCGCCCGGCGGATCTGGTGAGGGCGGAGCGAACGAGGTCAGGGCTTCTTCGCGGAGGCGCGGCGGGCAGCGCGGTCGCGGAGCTGCTGGAGGACGGCGACCGGTACGCCGAGCTGCCAGCACCGCTCGCCGGCGCGCGGGCCGCTGGCGAGAGTGAATTCGTGGATCCAGCCGCGGCTGGTGAGGGCGGCCAGCTGCACGCCGATCTGGTCGGCGGTGAGGCCGGTGGCGATGGCGAGCTGCTCGGGGGTGGGGCGCCAGCGGGCGTGGATCTCGCCGTTCCTGAAGTTGGCGTAGCCGAGGAGGGTGAGCGCGACGAGGCGGGTGTTCGGCTTCATCCCGCTGATGCGCACGCCCTGTTCGAGCATGGTGCGGAACGACTCGCCCTGGCGGAGCTTGCCCTGGCGGACGGCGTCGGCGGCCGTGACCATGCCGTCCACGGGCTGAGGCCTGGCCGGAACGGCGGCAGCCGGGCGGGGCCCGGTGCGGGGCGGCGCGGCGGCCGGCGTCGGCTTGCGTGCCGGGGCGGCCGGGGGGTTGGGCTTGCGGCGGGCCATGTCGAGCGGGCTGAAGCAGCGGCCGTGCGGTGCGGTCATGTCGTCGGTTCCTGTTCGTGCTCGGTGCCGGTGGGGGCGGCTGCCTCGGGGTCGGGGCCAGGCGGGGGCTGGCGGTGGATCGGCCAGCCCGGGCCCGGCGGGGGCTCCGGGCGGCCGGCCTGGCGGTTGGGGGTGTGGCGGGCGCACCACCAGCCGGACGGGTAGAGCCGCGCGTACGTCAGCGCGTGCAGGTCGACGCGCTGCCACTCGCAGGCCGGCGGCTTGCTTCGCACTGCTCAGCCCCCGGCGGCCCAGGCGTCGACCGCGGCCTGCGCCTGCTCGTGGTGCCGGAAGCGCGGGCCCGGGTACGTCGGGGCGGGGCGGCCGGCCAACAACTCGCGGACGACGATGACGACTGTGCGCGGGTCCGCCCAGCGGGGCAGCGAGACGAGGAAATCCGGGGTGCGCACCAGCTCCCCGTGCTGCTTCCGGGGTGCCCACTGCCACTGTTCCGCCGGGTGCTCCCATAGCAGGACGAAGCCGTCCTCGAGCGCGTCCGTGTTCAGGCCCTCGGCGTCGCCGTCCCAGGTGAGCAGCGCGTCGAGCTGGGTGGTGAGCCCGGCGTCCGGGCCGGTCTCGTACCGGTTGGTCTCAGCGCCGGAGGTGTGCCAATCGGTCGGCGCCAGGCGGGCGTCGTCGAGGGCGTCGAGCACGGCGGTGATGTAGGTGTCGTGGGGCAGGGGCTCGTTCATGACGCTCCGTTCACGGATGCGGCGGGCAGGGCGGTGAGGGCGTCGGCCCAGGCCTGGTCGCGGATCGGAGCGGCGTGCCGCTCCCACAGCCCGGCGAGGTGGTCGATCGGTTTGGTGCGTGGGGTGCGGCCGATGGCCTGGCCGCACTGGCAGGAGCCGAGGTAGTCGGTGCCGACGGGCCGGATGATCAGGGCGTGGCCGTCCGAGGGGAGAGGGGTGAAGAGAGGAGTGAACGCCGTCCCCGTGGGGATGTCCTTCTCCTCGCGCTCCGCCCGGGCCAGGCCGGCGTCGACGGCGGAGGCGAGCAGCTCGGGGGTTGCCTGCCAGGTCGGGTCGGTGGTGCCGGAGCCCACGAACTGCACGACGGGGCCACGCAGTTCCCAGGCCAGCGGGAGCCGGACGGGTGCGGGGTGGCGGAAGACGGCGGCGATGACCTCGACGCGGTTCATCAGCTCTCACCGCCCTCGGCGACCATGGCCGCCACGTCGTCCCACTGACCGGCGACGGCTTCGAGGAGGGACTGCTCCCGCCGCATGATCCGGGTCTCCTGGTCCCACAGGTCCTCGTCGCGGAACAGCTCGATCTCGTCCTCGATGAGCCGGTCCAGCAGCGTCGGCTCAAGGGCGTCCAGCTCCCAGCTGCTGCGACCGTGCTCGCGGATGTATCCGCCAGCGCGGGAGTCGGTGAGCTTGGCCGGGTTCGGCGGCGGGTCGTACGCGAGGACCTGGTCCATGTTCAGCGCAATGCGCCGTACCTCGACGTCGGCCTCGAACAGGGCTAGGCGCTCGCGGATGTCCCGGGTCATGTCCACACCGGACGGGTCGTGGTCGCCGAGGTGGATGACCACCGGCTTCTGCCCGGAGCCCTGGTAGCCGATCATCCGCTGGGCCGCGCCCCACAGTTCGGACTGCGAGGTGTAGCCGCGGCACGAGAAATAGTCGATGTCGTGGCGCTCGCACACCCCGGCGATCACGCCGACCAGGGCGTCCTTCTCGATCCACACCTCGACGCGGTACGGCTGTGACGCCCACCGCTCAGTGCGGTATCCGGACGCGGCAGCCTGGATCACCGACCGAGGGTCGTCCCAGTGGGGCAGGCCTCGCAGGTTGCGGGTCCGGTCGACGATGTAGGACCAGTCGAGCAGGCCCGCCAGGCGCGCGTCGTTCACGACGGAGCCCAGGCGCTTGTACTCGGACAGCTTGTTGGGCAGCAGGTCGCGGGCGACGAACTGGTAGTACAACTGCCGCAGAGTGAGGTCGAAGCCCTGCGCGGCGTACGCCCTGCAGATCTCCTCGGCCTTCACGATCAGCGCCTTGCTGGCCGGGCTGAACTTCCGCTCGATGTAGGCACGGCGTGGCATCAACCCTCACCGCCCGCGGCGGCCTCGGTCTGCTGGTTGCGCCAGGCTGCGGCCTCGTCGTCGGTGAGCTTGCGCGAGCCGGTCACCCGGACCAGGACGCCGTCGACCTCGGCCTCGCAGTCACCGGACTCGTACACGTACGGTCCGCCCCGCATGTCGGGCTTCACCTCGGCACCGAGGACCAGCGCCCAGGCGCGGACGCCGTCCAGGCCGTCGGCACGCAGGTCGAGCGTCGGCGTGCAGGTCGGCGGATCCCATGTGTCGGCGTGGCTGTACGCCGAGCACGTCGCCCTGCGCACGGTCAGCTCCGGGTGTTCGGACAGCAGACGCCGCGCTACCTGTCCGGCGCGGAAAGCCCCGGACTCCAGCGCCATGACTCCGCCGAGCAGGACGTCGGTGATCTCGCGCATCAGACGGCCACCACCAGCGGGCGGCGTGCGCGGAGCTCGGCGTCGGCGATCCACGCGGCGGCCTCGGTCAGGTCGGTGAGGCCGTTGGAGGCGTGCCGCCAGCGCAGGGTGGACACCTGTTGCGCGCCGTCGGGGGCGGGGACGGCGGCGGCGATCCAGCGGCGGTTGCCTTCGGAGTCGCGGTAGGCGGTGATGATCCCGTACAGCAGGTCGGGGGTGACGGCCTGGGCCTGGCGGGTGACGAGGTACTGGTGCGGCTGTCCGCCTTCGATGGCGGGGCGGCCGGGCCACAGCCACACGCCGGCGAGCTCGGTGGGGGGCTGGCCCCATCCGGTGGCGGACGTGTGGGTGATGACCTGGACGAGGCTCTCGCCGGAGATGACGATGACGGTCGTGCAGTCCTGGCACAGCAGCCGCAGCTGCACGCGGTCGAAGACGTTGGTGTGGCCGCAGTCGGGGTGCGTGCAGGTGTGGTGCTGGTCCGCGCTGTAGGAGCCGGGGCGTACGCCCTCGGAGTGCAGGACCTGGACGTCGTCCCACACCGGTGACGGGCAGGCCGGCGCGTGGGCGAGGGGTTTCCACCCGAAGTAGGTCTCGGTGATCAGTTCCATGCGGGTCCCTTGCTGTGGCGTGCGCGTGTCGGCTGCAGGCAGGTGATGGGCTGGGTCTCGTCCACGGCCGGCGGCCCGGCGTGCCGCGGCCGGGACACGGCAGCAGGCGCGGCGGCGGGCACGGGCGCGGCGGGGAGAGCGGGCGGCTGTCCGGCCGGCGGTTCCCGGTACGGGAACTCGGGCGGGCCGTCGATGGCGAGTTTCAGCAGGCCTAAGACGACGGCGCTGGTTCCGGTTCCGATGCCCGCGCAGGTCAGCCACTGCGCGGTCGTCGCGGCCCCGGTCACGGGGTGGTGCTCGCGATCAGTCCCATGAGGCGGGCCGTGGCCTGGTCCTCGTAGAAGGGTTGGACGTCGTCGCCGCGGAGGCGGACGACCGCGCCGCCCTTGTCGCCGGCGGCGATCGCGGTGGCGCCGTCGAATGTGACCGAGCCGGGCTCGACGCCGAGCTCCCTCAGCCACCACTGCCACTCCACCGGCGAGGTGGCGCGCACGGTGACGGTGAGGGTGTGGGCGTCGCGCAGTTCGATCGAGGTGACGTCGGGCTGGCGTCGGGCCCACGCGGCGGCGGCGCCGGCCGGGGTGCCGAGGTCGACTGCCAGGCCCTGCCGGGTGTGGACGTCCGCGGAGAGGAGGGTGCCGGTGTCCTCGCCGCACACGTGGACGGCCACGCCGTCGACCTCGCCGGCCGCGTAGGCGTGCGTGCCCTGGACGGTGACCGACGCGGCGGGGATCGACAGCTCCTTCAGCCACCACCGCCAGGCGGCCGCCGTCCTCGGGCGGATCGTCAGCCCGAGGTACACGGCGTTGGGGACGTCGGTGACGACGACGTCGTGGTGACGGCGCAGCCGCTCGGCGAGGACAGCGGCGGGCGAGTCGTGGTCGACGTCGACGCTGATCCGGCGGATGCATCCGGCGTACTCGGTCGTCTCCACCCCGGCCTGCTCGTCCACCGACGCGGACGCGGCGGCGACGGCGTAGCGGATCGGCGCGTCGTCGTCGGCGTCCGCCCGGGCCTCGGCGCACAACGCCCGCACGAAGGAGCCGAGCTCGTCGGCGAGGGCCTCGATGTGGCGGGTCTCCAGGGGCAGGTCGAGCTTGGCGGTGGCGGTCTGCAGGGCGGTGTGCAGGCGGTGCGGCAGGGGCCGCGGGTCGTGGGTCACCGGCCGCCGCCGACGGCCTCGGATCCCGCGAGCGTGTGCGCCATCGCCGCGATCTCGTCGCTGGTCGCGCAGCTGCTGCACAGGTCGATGAGCTGACGGTTGGGGACCCAGGAGCAGCCGCCCTCACAGGCGGCGTCCTCGGTGCAGCCGCAGCGCACGCACCGCGGCGCGTCGTCGTCGCCGTCTTCGTCGTCCGGCGGCGGTTCTTCGCCGGCCGGGACGACGGGGGTGATGGCGGGGACCTGGGCCAGGACGCTGGCGCCGAGCGGCACCGGCTGCGCAGCAGGCGAGGCATCGGGCGTCGGGAGCGGGGCGGGCAGGCCCTCGAGCTCGGCGGCCCGGGCCTGGCTGACCAGCGCGCTGCCGCGGACCTCGATGGTCTCGACACGGGCGACGGCGTCGAGGTGTACACCGAACGTGGTCTCGGCGCGGGTGACGGGAACGTCGACGAGCGCGGCGAACTCGAAGAGGCCGGCGGCGCGGCTCTCGCGGAACTTCAGGTGGACGCGCCAGCCGGAGGGGAAGTCCTCCTCGATCTCGACCGCGAACGGCTGCTGCTCGAGGGAGGAGACGATGGATCCGGCAACGCTGTTCGCGTGCTGGAACTCGCCTCGTCTGGGCGTGGTGGTCGTGGGGGCGATAGCCTGCTCCACGTGAACCTCATTTCAGAACGGTGATGTGAGGTGATGTCTCGAGCGGGGTCGTTACGGACGGGCAAGGTCCGGGGCGGCCCCGTTTGCGTGCGGTCAGACGGCAGCTGCGCCGGCCTTCGCGCGGCGGGCCTTCGCCGCCGCCAGCGCGAGGCGCTTGAAGTGCGCGCTCTTGAGATGCGCGGCCACGCGGACGATCTGCGCTTCCGTCGCGCCCGGGTGCTTCTCCCGGGCCTCGCGCTCAAACCGGCCGTTCGCCGCGGCTCGTGCCTTCGCCGTCCTGCTCGCCGGGTCGAGCGTGTTCGCCCAACTGGCATGTGCGGCGAGGCTGGCTCGAAGTACGCGGTCCTGCGGGCTCATGGCCTTCCCTCTCTTTTTCATCTCCATCCCCGAATGGAGATGGAGTGGGCGAAAAAAGAGCCCGCCGACGGGACTGGACGGCCGCCGCGATGGCGTCGGCCTCCGGCTCCGAAACCGTGGGGCGCTCTTCCTTTACGAGCTTCTGGATTTTGCTGTACGAGACGCCAGTCGCGCTGGCCAGAGACCTGACCGAGTGGACCGTGCCCCCCTGTAGCGGGTGCTTCATCAGTCGATGCAGCAACTCGCCGTCGTGTACGCGGTATCTGTCTGCCGACACAGAACCTCCGGTATTGCCATCCCCATCCTCGAACGGGGATGAAGGAAGCTAAGCACAGCGCTCGCCGATTGTCTAGCACAGCGCTGGGCGGCTTCACTCCGTCCCTTGCGCCCCCCTACGCGTACACACGCGGGTCGTTTTTGAGCCTGTCTTGGCAGGCCAGCTACCCATTCGCGTACGCGGGTGTGGACAATGGACGCAGCGGCGCGGGGGACCCCCGCCGGGCGACGCCGACACCGTCCGGCCCTGCGCGCCGCAGACGTGGAGACCTCAGACATGAGCACTCGGGACGCCGAGACTCTGGCGCAGCTCGTCAGCGCCCGCGCGGGCAAAGGTAAGCAGGACACATTCGAGCAGCTCGCGAACCGGTCAGTCGACCCGGAGAGCGGCTATAGCCCCAGCCCGAACCTCGTATGGAAGATCGCCTCGGGGCAGGGCGTCAAGATCAATCCGCCCCTCGTTAAGGCCCTTGCTGCTGGACTCGGCCTTGCCCCGAAGCGAGTGGCTGACGCCGCCCACCGCCAGTTCATCGGCTGGTACAGCAGCAAGCCCCCGTTCGAAGTCCCCGCCGACCAAGACGACGACGTCGTGTACCGCGTCGCCGCGGCCGTGGGCGTCACGGACGAGGACATGCCGGCCGTGAAGGCCTTCTATGAGGAGCTGTGCAGGCAGCAGGCCGAAGGCGGCCAGGCGTCGAACTGAACTTCTCCATGCACAGAACGTTTCAGCTTCACCCCTTTGGGTGACCACCTATTTACGGCCACTCGGCGTAGAGTGATCAAACCTCGCGCGCTTCGTACGTGTGTGCGATTCATGTTGCCTGCGCACACGGGAATGGGGGTCGAGTGGCAGAGCCGCCGAAGGTGTTCGTGCACGCTGTCGATCTACAAGGGGAGACGCCCGTCGCCGTCCGCGACGGCCTACGACAGTACGACCTGGCGATCGACTTCTCCTGGCCTCCGGAGGCGATCGTCGCCAGTCTTCAGCAGTTGTTCACGGACGGCGTCGAAAGTGGCCGCTGGTCCCGCAACGACATGCGAGACCACTCCGGCGCGAGCGAGGAGCCGAACGAGGCCGCCCCCCATCCGGCGAGCGACCTCGACTGAGCGAGCGACCCGGCGGCTACAACCGGTCGCCGGGGCTCAGATCCCGGTGGATCTTCAGCGCGCGTTCCGTGCCTGCCGATGCGCCGTACCGCGAGAGCATCTGCCGGGACCGCCATCCCATGATCCTCATCAGTGCATCGTCGCCTCCGCCGTTCACCTGCCACAGGTGCGCGAACGTGTGCCGGAACTGGTGCGGGTGGATGTGAGGGATGCCGGCCTCCCGGCAGCGGTTCTCGATCATCGTCCCCACCCCCCACACCGTCATGGCCTCGCGCCGCTTCACGCTGAACCACAGCGGGTCCGACGGGACCAGCCCGCGGCCGAGATACTTCCCCGCCGCCCGCAGGTACCGGTCCATCGCCACGGCCGTCGCGCGACCGAACGGAGCCGGCCTCTCGCGGCCGCCCTTGCCGAGAACGTGGAGCACCATCAGGTCCAGGTCCAGCTTCTCCTGCCTGCGTACCGTCAGCTCGCTGAGGCGGGCCCCGGTGTCGAGGAACATCATGATGATGGCCGTGTCCCGACGGTCCTTGTACTCCTTGCCCTTGCAGGCTCCGAGCAGCTTTTTCAGGGAGTCGTCAGAGACGACGGGCACCTGCACCTCGGGCACCGCCGGCGGCTTCATCGTGCGCATCGGGGAACGGTCCATCTCCTCCTCGTCGACCGCCCAGTTGAAGAACGTCTTCAGCGAGCGGAAGTGCTGGTGAGCGTTGCCCGGCGAGGTGCGCTCGACCAAGTCCCCGATGTACACCTCGATGTGCTCTCGGTGGATTCCGTGCACCCCCTCCAAGGCGGTCGGCGCGGGCCGGTGTTCGCTGTCCGCCGGGTCGTAGGCGAGCAGGAAGTCGCGTAGCCCGGCTGCCGCGCGCGAGTAGATCCGCTGCGTGTTCGCGGAGAGGTTCCGGGCGCGCAGCGATCGGATCCATGACGTCGTCAGTGGCGCGATGTCGTAGGGGGGCTGGTCGTGGGTCACGCCTCACCGTCCTCATTCGGGTACGCGAATGCCTGCCGCCTCTCGGTGCGCGGAGAGGGGCTCCGAGGGGGGTGAGGCTGACGCTACGCCGAATCGCGCAAGGTGCAAGGCGCTTGGCTAAATACCGCTGTGCGGCTTGGGCATGAAAAAGCCCCTAACCCGTTTCTGCTGGTCAGAGGTTGTTTGCGCCCCCGGCAGGACTCGAACCTGCGGCCAAGCGCTTAGAAGGCGCCTGCTCTATCCACTGAGCTACGGGGGCCGGGTGTGGTGGCCTCGTACGTGCTGCCCGGGTGTGGGCTGATCCGTGACGTTGCCGGGGACAAGGATAGGGCTCCCGGTTCCTTGTCCTGGTTGCTTCCCCTCCGTGGCTCAATGTGGAGGTTCGGTGAAGCGGTCCTGATAATCGCAGGCAGGTGCGAATCGTGCATCGCTTTTGCCCTCCAGGGCTACGGGTGTTGTGCACTCGTTATGCCTGGGCTGTGCCTCTGTCCCAGTCGCGCCTTCCGTCCCTTGTGTCCTATCGGCGCGCAGACATGCCTATATGCTTCATAAATCCCCTAAAATTGGGCATTCTTCGCGTGTGGTGACCTTGGACGTACGGCCTCAGCTGCTCGACGCACTCTCCGCCCTGCGCGACCGTGTCGCCGCCGCGCGCTTTCCGCTCCCGCTGGCGGGGGCTCCACGCGCGCGTGCCAACCGCGACGAACTGCTCGCCCAGCTCGACGACTACCTGGTTCCCCGGCTCAGGCAGCCCGAAGCGCCGCTTCTGGTCGTCGTGGGCGGGTCCACCGGCGCCGGCAAGTCGACGCTCGTCAACTCCCTGGTGGGGCGGCGCGTCAGCGAGGCGGGTGTGTTGCGGCCCACGACACGGACTCCGGTGCTCGTGTGCCACCCGGAGGACCATCACTGGTTCAGCGGCATGCGGGTGCTGCCCGGCCTCACCCGCGTGTGGGCGCCCCATCAGGAGTCGGCGGACGACCTGTTGCTCCCCGGCGAGGCCGGCAGACGGGTGCTGCGGATCGAGACCGCCGACACCCTCCCGCCCGGCCTCGCCCTTCTCGACGCGCCCGACATCGACTCCCTCGTCGCCGACAACCGTGTTCTCGCCGCCGAACTGATCTGCGCCGCCGACGTCTGGGTGATGGTCACGACGGCCGCCCGCTACGCCGACGCCGTGCCCTGGCATCTGCTGCGCACCGCCAAGGAGTACGACGCCATGCTCGTGACCGTCCTCGACCGGGTGCCCCACCAGGTCGTCTCCGAGGTGTCCCGGCAGTACGGCGCCCTGCTCACCAAGGCCGGGCTGGGCGACGTACCGCGCTTCACCGTGCCCGAACTGCCCGAGTCCGCCTGGGGCGGCGGGCTCCTCCCGGCCAGCGCCGTCGCGCCGCTGCGGACCTGGCTGGTCCATCACACCCAGGACTCCGGCGCCCGCCGCCACGCGCTGGCCCGCACCGCCCACGGCGTCCTCGCCTCGCTCAAGGCCCGGATGCCCGAACTGGCCGGCGCCGCCGCCGCGCAGTACGCGGCCGCGCTGCGGCTCACCTCGGCCGTCGACGGGGCCTACGACAGCGAGCACACGCGCGTGCGGGGCCGTCTGCAGAGCGGCGCGGTGCTCGCCGGCGACGCGCTCAAGCGCTGGCGGTCCTTCCCGCTGGACTGCACCGCCGGCGAACTCCTGGACGCCCTGGTGGAGAGCCTCGGCGCGCTCCTGCTGTGCGCCGTCACCGCCGCCGACGAGCGCATCGACGAGGCCTGGCGGCGCGAACCGGCGGCGAGCGCACCGACGCTGACGGAACGGGACGCTTCGCAGGAGAACGCCGAACACCGGATCGGCCTGGCGGTACGACGGTGGCGGCGCGAGCTCGAGGAGTACGCCGAGGACGAGGTACGCGGCCTGGAGCGCGCTCTCGCGCCCGATCCGGACGCGGTCGCCGCCCTCGTCGCCACCGCACTGTTGGGCGGCCGCAGGGCGCGTTCCGCGGGCGAGGGGCTGGCCGAACGGATCGGCGCCCACGGCGCGCTGCGGCTGCGCGACCGGGCCGGCCGGCTGCTCACCGAGCACCTCGACCGCGTGATGCACGCGGAACGCGAGCGCCGCCTCGCCCCGCTCGACGCACTCGAGGTCCACCCCGAACCCCAGGCCGAACTCATCGCCGCGCTGTCCGTACTTCAGAAGGAGAGGTGACCGGTGACCGCCGTCACTGACCAGGACCACACGGACCACACGGACCACACGGACCACACGGACCACGTGGAGCACACAGGCCACATGGGCCACACCGATGACACGGGCGACAGCAGTCCGGGGGAGAGTGACGGCGCGGGGAACGAGGAGTCGAACCAGGAAGGCGGGAAGCAGGCGCAGGACGGTACAGGCGCAGATCCTGAGGAGGGCGGCGCGGAGGAGAAGCACGCGCGCGTGCCCGACGCCGACGTCTCTTCGCGCACAGACGAGCGCGCGGACACGCGTCCGGACACGCGCGCGGACACGCGTCCGGACACGCGCGCGTACGCTCGTCCGGACTCCGCCGGAGCCTGGGACGACGGTCTCATCGCCCGTCGCGTGAGCGAGGCCTCCGCCGCCGAGCAGGCCGCCGTCATGGAGAAGCGGGCCGGCGGCAGCGGCGCCGCCCCCCTGCCCACGACCCCGCTCGCCTACGACGGAGCCCTGCGCTCCCGCCTCGACGCGCTGCGCGAACTCGTGGGGCTCTCCCGCACCCGCCTCGACAGCCGGACGCTCGCCCAGGCCGGCCGGGTCCTCGACGAGGCGGCGGCCCGGCGCAGGCTCTCCGGGCAGCACACCGTCGTCGCCATCGCGGGCGCCACCGGAAGCGGCAAGTCCCAGCTGTTCAACGCCCTCGCCGGAGTGACCATCTCGGAGACGGGCGTCCGCCGGCCGACCACCTCGGCGCCCATCGTGTGCAGCTGGAGCGACGGCGCGTCGAACCTCATCGACCGGCTCGGCATCCCGGGCCGGCTGCGCAGACGGCCGGTGCAGAGCGCGGACGCGGAGGCGCAGTTGCGCGGGCTCGTCCTCGTCGACCTGCCCGACCACGACTCGGCGGCCGTGCAGCACCGCGAGCAGGTCGACCGCGTCCTGGGACTCGTCGACGCCGTCATCTGGGTCGTCGATCCGGAGAAGTACGCCGACGCCGTCCTCCACGAGCGCTATCTGCGGCCGATGGCGGGCCACGCGGAGGTCATGTTCGTCGTCCTCAACCAGGTCGACCGGCTGCCCGGCGAGGCCGCCGAACTGGTCCTCGACGACCTGCGGCGGCTGCTCGACGAGGACGGCGTCGCGCTCGGCGAGTACGGCGAGCCGGGCGCCACCGTGCTCGCCCTGTCCGCGCTCACCGGGGACGGCATCGGGGAACTGCGCGAGCTGCTCGGGCAGTTCGTCGCGGAGCGCGGCGCCGCGGCCCGGCGGGTCTCCGCCGACCTGGACGCCGCCGCGTGGCGGCTGCGGTCCGTCTACGCCACCGGGCGGCGCACCGGGCTCAGCGAGGAGGCGCGGGACGAGTTCGCCGCGCTGCTCGCGGACGCCGTGGGCGCCGTCGCGGCGGGCGAGGCCGCCGAACGCGCCTGGCTGCGCAACGCGGGGCGTGCGTGCGGGACGCCGTGGCTGCGGCTGTGGCGGTGGCACCAGGAGCGGCGGGACCCTCCCACCGGACGGCTCCCGGTCCGCGCCCAGGCCGACGAGGAGGCCACGGCACGGCAACGCGTCGAGCAGGCGGTGCGCACGGTGTCCGAGCGGGCCTCGGCGGGGCTGCCCACGCCGTGGGCGCAGGCCGTGCGGGAGGCGGCCGTACGAGGTGCGCAGGGGCTGCCCGAGGCGCTGGACGAGCTGGCGGCGCGCGCCGGACTGCCGCCGGGGCGACCGCCGCGGCCGGGCTGGTGGCCGGTGGCCGTCCTGGCGCAGGCGTCCATGACCCTCCTCCAGGTCGTCGGGGGGCTGTGGCTGGTCGGTCAGATCGTCGGGGTCATGGCGCCGAACCTGGGGGTGCCGGTGCTGCTGATGGTGGTCGGCATCATCGGCGGCCCGCTGGTCGAGTGGAGCTGCCGGCTGGCGGCCCGGGGACCGGCTCGGCGGTACGGACAGGACGCGGAGCGCCGGTTGCGGGAGGCGGCGGCCGGGTGTGGCCGGGCACGCGTGCTGGATCCCGTGGCCGCGGAACTGCTGCGGTACCGGGAGGTCCGGGAGCAGTACGCGCGGGTCACGGGTGTGGGGGCCGGCGTGCGGTGAGGGAGGTGCGGGGGGTGTGGGCTGTGCGGACGGTGGGGGCCGTGTGGACGGTGTGGGCCGTGCGGGCTCGGGTGATCACGGGGAGCGGGGTGTAGGTCACTCGTCCGGGTGGTGGAGTTTTCCACAGGCGGACGGTGATCCACAGCGCTCGGCGGGCCCGGCCCGACGGAGGCAGTCTGGCTCTGCGGCGATCGCGACGGACGCGGTCGCCGCGAGGGCGGTGACGGTACGCGGTGCACGCGGCGGCCGTGACCGCCGAGGCGGACGCAACCGTACGGGAGGGGCCCGTACGCGTATCCGGGCGGCGCGGCCGTCCGGCGAGGAGGGGTTTCGAGTGAACGACACGATCATCTGCGCGGTGGGCAACGTGGCGACGCAACCGGTCTACCGGGACCTGGCGGCGGGCGGGTCGGCGAGGTTCCGGCTGGCGGTGACCTCGCGCTACTGGGACCGCGACAAGAGCACCTGGACGGACGGGCACACCAACTTCTTCACCGTGTGGGCCAACCGGCAGCTGGCCACGAACGCGACGGCCTCGCTGAACGTCGGCGACCCGGTGATCGTCCAGGGCAGGCTGAAGGTGCGCACGGAGCTGCGCGACGGACAGCAGGGCCGGACGTCGGCGGACATCGACGCGGTGGCGATCGGCCACGACATCTCGCGGGGCACGTCGGCGTTCCGGCGCTCGGGCCGCCCCGAGCCGACGGCCGCCGGAACGCCCGCGCAGCCCGAACCCGACTGGGAGACACCGGCCGCGGATTCCCCGGCCGACGCCGCGCGGCCGGAGCCCGACACTGCGCACCGACGCGAGCCGGTGGCGGTGAGCTGAGCCGAGCTCAGTCGGGTTGAGCTGAGGGGCAGGTGCTGACGGGCAGGTGCTCAGGGGCGGGGGACGGGGCGGCGGTGACGGAGCGTCAACTGCCGTAACCGTGCCCCGGGGCCGAACTGCGGCTTATCGGCGAATGCGTTCCAAGCAGCCGAATGGATTTGTCGATAAGCCGGGCTCGTGGACGATCTTGGGGATAACGATTCCGAGTCGGATCGGCGATCCGATGAGATGACCGGTAAGCGTGGTGCGCGGCGTCTCTAGGATGCCGGACGTGGCTCACGGGGCTTCTGATTCTGCTGGTGGGACCGTACCCCCCACATCAACGGGTCCTGCTCGAAGGGGAATTGCGTGATTTCTTCGTTCTCCGCGCCGTTCGTGCGTGGACGGGGTGCGGTCCGCCTCACGGTGGCGACGCTGGTGTCCGGCTTCGTCGCCGTGACCGTCGGAGTGCTCGCGGGCGCCGGTCCGGCCGCGGCCGCCGAGATGGCACAGAGTCAGGGCGGGGCCACCGCGACCATAGGCGGCCTCAAGACCTTCGGCGCCGCAGTGATCCACGCCGCGGGCGGGGACCAGGAGGTCTCGGCCGGCCTGTTCGAGATGTCCGTCGAAGGCGGCGGCACCCTTCAGACCTACTGCGTCGACCTCTACAACCCCACGCAGAAGGACGCCCGTTACCACGAGACGCCGTGGAGCGGCACCTCGCTCGGCGCCAACCGGGACGCGGGCCGGATCCGCTGGATCCTGCAGAACTCCTACCCCCAGGTCAACAACCTCGCCTCGCTCGCGGACAAGGCGGGCATCGACGGCGGTCTCACCGAGCAGGACGCGGCCGCCGGCACCCAGGTCGCCATCTGGCGCTACTCGGACGGCGCGGCCGTCGACGCCGTCGACCCGCAGGCCGAACGGCTCGCGGACTACCTCCAGAAGGCCGCCCGCGCCCTGGCCGAGCCCACGGCCTCGCTCACCCTCGACGCACCCGCCGTCTCCGGCCACCCCGGCGAACTGCTCGGCCCGGTGACGGTGCACACCAACGCGAGCGGCGTGACGGTGACGCCCCCGCGGGACGCCGCCACCAGCGGCGTACGGATCGTCGGGAAGGACGGCAAGGAGGTCACGTCGGTGACGAACGGCAGCCAGCTGTTCTTCGACGTGCCCCTCGACGCGGCGGACGGCTCGGCCGAGCTGACCGTCCAGGCCTCGACCACCGTCCCGGTCGGCCGCGCCTTCACCTCCGAGAGCCGCAGCCAGACCCAGATCCTGGCCGGCTCCAGCGAGTCGACGGTGTCGGCGACGGCGAGCGCGACCTGGGCGAAGCAGGGCGCGATTCCGGCACTGTCGGCGGCGAAGAACTGCGCGAAGACGGGCGTGGACATCACCGCCACCAACCAGGGCGACGCGGCTTTCGTCTTCGAACTGATGGGCACGGAGCACGCCGTCCCCGCGGGCGCGTCCCAGACGGTGACGGTCCCGCTCCAGGAGGACCAGGCCTACGACTTCACGATCAACGGGCCGCAGGGCGTCGAGAACCGCTTCACCGGCGTCCTGGACTGCCGGACCCAGGCCGACGAGACCGCCGACCTGACCACCCAGACCCTCAGCCAACCGAGCCCGGCCACGGTGGGCGGCACCTCGGTCACGAACGACACCAACCTCGCCGCGACAGGCGGCACCAGCGTGACCCCCCTCATCGCGGGCACGGCCATCGGCCTGGTGGTCATCGGCGGCGCGGCGCTGATCCTGATCGGCCGCAAGGAGAACAGCACGAACCAGTCCCGTCAGCTGTAGCTCCGGCGGCACGCGTCGGAAACCGACTGTCGGCGACGGACCACCCCCAGCCGTCACCCCCGAACCCCCAGGTCAGCCACTCCCGACCATATGGGTTACCACCCGGGGGTGGACCTCAGGCAAGATGGGGTGTATCTGCCCACTGCCTGATTTCAAGCTGCCGGACGGTTTCTCTTGGCTGAGTACATCTACACCATGCGCAAGACGCGCAAGGCGCACGGCGACAAGGTCATCCTTGACGACGTGACGCTGAGCTTCCTCCCCGGCGCGAAGATCGGTGTGGTCGGGCCGAACGGTGCTGGTAAGTCCACCGTTCTGAAGATCATGGCGGGGCTGGAGCACCCCTCCAACGGTGATGCCTTCCTGTCGCCGGGCTACTCCGTCGGCATGCTGCTCCAGGAGCCGCCGCTCGACGAGGCCAAGACGGTCCTGGAGAACGTGCAGGACGGCGCCGCCGAGATCATGGGCAAGCTCAAGCGCTTCAACGAGGTCGCCGAGCTGATGGCGACCGACTACTCGGACGCGCTGCTCGACGAGATGGGCAAGCTGCAGGAGGACCTGGACCACGCCAACGCGTGGGACCTGGACACCCAGCTCGAGCAGGCCATGGACGCCTTGGGCTGCCCGCCCGGCGACTGGCCCGTCACCAACCTCTCCGGTGGTGAGCGCCGCCGGGTCGCGCTCTGCAAGCTGCTGCTCGAGGCCCCCGACCTGTTGCTGCTCGACGAGCCCACCAACCACCTGGACGCCGAGTCCGTCCAGTGGCTGGAGCAGCACCTCGCCAAGTACCCCGGCACCGTCGTCGCCGTCACCCACGACCGGTACTTCCTGGACAACGTCGCCGAGTGGATCCTGGAGCTCGACCGCGGTCGGGCCCACCCCTACGAGGGCAACTACTCCACCTACCTCGAGACCAAGGCGACCCGCCTCAAGGTCGAGGGGCAGAAGGACGCCAAGCGCGCCAAGCGGCTCAAGGAGGAGCTCGACTGGGTGCGGTCCAACGCCAAGGGGCGGCAGGCCAAGTCCAAGGCCCGTCTCGCGCGGTACGAGGAGATGGCGGCCGAGGCCGACAAGATGCGGAAGCTGGACTTCGAGGAGATCCAGATCCCGCCGGGTCCGCGGCTCGGTTCCATCGTCGTCGAGGTCAACAACCTCTCCAAGGCCTTCGGGGAGAAGGTGCTCATCGACGATCTCTCCTTCACGCTGCCGCGTAACGGGATCGTCGGCGTCATCGGCCCCAACGGCGCCGGCAAGACCACGCTCTTCAAGATGATCCAGGGGCTCGAGACCCCGGACTCCGGCAGCATCAAGGTCGGCGAGACCGTCAAGATCTCGTACGTCGACCAGAGCCGCGAGAACATCGACCCCAAGAAGTCGCTGTGGGCCGTCGTGAGCGACGAGCTCGACTACATCAATGTCGGCCAGGTCGAGATGCCGAGCCGCGCCTACGTCTCCGCCTTCGGGTTCAAGGGGCCGGACCAGCAGAAGCCCGCCGGTGTGCTCTCCGGTGGTGAGCGCAACCGTCTGAACCTCGCGCTCACCCTCAAGCAGGGCGGCAACCTGCTCCTCCTCGACGAGCCGACGAACGACCTCGACGTCGAGACCCTCAGCTCCCTCGAGAACGCTCTGCTCGAGTTCCCGGGTGCGGCCGTGGTCGTCTCCCACGACCGGTGGTTCCTGGACCGAGTGGCCACGCACATCCTCGCCTACGAGGGTGACTCCAAGTGGTTCTGGTTCGAGGGCAACTTCGAGTCGTACGAGAAGAACAAGATCGAGCGTCTCGGTGCGGACGCAGCTCGTCCGCACCGCGCCACCTACAAGAAGCTGACCCGGGGCTGATCGATCTTGCGGCACATCTACCGCTGCCCGCTGCGCTGGGCGGACATGGACGCGTACGGCCACGTCAACAACGTGGTCTTCCTCCGCTACCTGGAGGAAGCCCGTATCGACTTCCTGTTCCGCCCGGAGAAGAACTTCAAGCAGGGGTCCGTGGTGGCGCGCCACGAGATCGACTACAGGCGACAGCTCGTCCACCGGCGCACGCCCGTGGACATCGAGCTGTGGGTCACGGAGCTAAGGGCGGCGTCCTTCACCATCACCTACGAGGTGAAGGACGGTGACGTCGTCTATGTCCAGGCCTCCACCGTCGTGGTGCCGTTCGACTTCGAGACTCAGCTGCCGCGACGGATCACCGCGGACGAGCGTGAGTTCCTGAACGAGTACCGGGACGACGACCAGGTCGCCGACAAGGAGGCCGTCGCCGCATGACGGTGCTCCACCTCGCCGACGAGGGGGAGGCGGCGGACCTCGCGGCCTTCCTCTCCCGGCTGCTCCACTACGACCGTGGAGCAGCGGTCCGGCTGCAGGCGGCCGGCACAGCGCTCGCCGTCTTCGGCCGGCCGCCGTCCTTCGAGGTGCTCGCGATTCGCGCGGTCCGGCTGGCCAAACCGTACGAGAACGGCATCGACGCCACGCTGGACGTGACCGTCTCGGCGGGCGAACTGCTGGAGTCCGTCGACGAGGCCGCCGCCACGGCCGGGGTCCCCGGGGCCGTCACCGGGCCGCCGTGGGCCGGTGTGCTGCCGCCGCGCGGCGGCTGGCGGCCCGAGGCCGGGCTGCCCGCGCCGGACGCGCTGCGCGCGACGGTCGGCGCGGCCGTCGCCGAATTCCGGTCCCGTACCGAGGAGTTGGCGGCCGAGCTGCGGACCCGGGCGGAGCTCGACCGGATCGGGCGGGAGATCTGGTCCCGGACGGTCGGGGAGACCGGACTTCCCGTGCGGGCCGTGCACGCGGCCCAGTCGCTCGGCTTCCTCCGCCCCTCGGCGGGGTCCGGGGACCTGGCGTTGCTCTCGCTCGGCGGATGGCTGCGGCTGCGCACCCCGTACGGGTCGATCGCCGTACGGCGGGCAGGGCGGCTGGGGATGCTCGGGGTCGGCGTCAGCGTCCGCTGAGCCCGGTCGTACCGGCGACGATCCACATCCCCGTCAGGGATGTCCCCGTCAGGGATGTCCCCGTCAGGGATGTCCCCGTCACATCAGGGGCCAGAGCGCTGCCGTCAGGGCGAAGCCGATGACGCCCATCGTGGTCGTCAGGACCGTCCAGGTGCGCAGGCCGGAGGCGACGTCCAGACCGGCCAGTTTGGTGAACATCCAGTAGCCCGCGTCGTTGATGTGCGAGACGGCGAGACCGCCCGCGCCCATCGCCAGGGCGACCAGGGAGAGCTGGCCCGTGGAGAGGTCGGCGCGCTGGAGGAGCGGGGTGAGGATGCCCGCCGTGGTGATCAGGGCCACGGTCGTCGAGCCCTGGGCGGCGCGCAGGGTCAGCGCCGTCAGGAAGGCGAGGAAGAGCGCGGGCAGGCCGGTGCGGTCGAGGACGTCGGCGATCGCGTCGCCGATGCCGCTCGCCACCAGCACCTTGCCGAAGACCCCGCCCGCGCCTGCCACCAGGATCACCATGGCCACCGGCGGCAGCGCCGAGCCCATCACGTCCGCGACGCGGGCACGGTCCCAGCCCGCGCGGGCGCCGAGGACGTAGGCGCACAGCGCCACGTCGATCAGCAGGGCCACCATGGGCGCGCCGAGGACCGTGAGGACGGCACGGAGGGTGGAGCCCTCGGCCAGGAGGTTCTGGCCGAGCGTGCCGGCGAGGATCAGCAGGATCGGGGTGACGATCAGCGCGAGGACCGTGCCGAAGGCGGGCGGGCGCGGGCCTGCGCCCGGGTCGGCGGCGGCCGTCGGGGCCGGTCTGGCGAGGACCGCGGTGCCGTGGCCGTCGTCGGGGAGGGAGGGAGGCCGGGCGGCGGCGGGGCCGGATCCGGCAGCGGCCCCGGCAGCGGCCCCGGCGACGGATCCGGCGGCGGACTCGGTTGCCGGCTCCTCGCCGTAGACCTCCGCGTACACGGCCGGGTCCATCGGGTACTCGCGGCGGGTGATGCGGCGCGAGACGAGGTAGCCGAGCAGGACGACGACCGCGGTGACCGGGATGCCGAGCAGCAGGACGAGGCCCTGGTCGGCGCCGATGGCCTGGGTGACGGCGACCGCGCCGGGGTGCGGGGGCAGGAAGGCGTGCACCGTGAGCATGGCCGCGCCCATGGGCAGGGCGTAGACGAGGAGCGGCTTGCGGGAGGCGCGGGCGACGCCGTACGCGATCGGCATCAGGATGATCAGGCCGACCTCGAAGAAGACGGGGATGCCGAGGACGAAACCGGCGACCGTGAGCGCGAGCGGGGTGCGCTTGGAGCCGAAGCGGTCGATGAGGGAGTGGGCGAACGACGCGGCTCCGCCGGAGAGTTCGATGATCCGGCCGATCATGGCGCCCAGGGCGATGATCGTGGCGATGTGGCCCAGGGTGGAGCCCATGCCCTCCTCGATGGTCTTCACCAGGTCGGCGGCCGGCACGCCCGCGGTGAGCGCGACGCCGATGGAGACGACGACCAGGGCGACGAACGGCTGGACCTTGGCGCGGAGGATGAGCAGCAGCAGAACGCCGACGCCGACGGCGGCTGTCAGCAGGAGAGCGGTGTGGCTCATCGGGTGCCTCCCTCGGGAGCGTCGGAGGTGTCGAGGGACTTCGAGGGCTTCGGGGACAGGACGGTGACCAGGGACGAGTCGTCGTGGGCGGCCAGACCGGCCGCCTCGCCGAGGAGGTAGAGCTGCTGGGCGGCGGAGGCGAGCGGGACGGGGACGTGGGCGTCCTTCGCGATGCCGGTGACGATGCCCATGTCCTTCACGAAGATGTCCAGGCGGGACTTCACCTCGGGGGCGGTGTCGCTCGCGTACGTCTCGACCATGCGGGGGCCGCGGTCGGCGAACATGAAGGAACCGGCCGCGCCGTGGCGCAGGCTCTCGACGACCGTGGCGGGGTCGAGGCCGAGGCCGCGGGCGAGGGCGACGGCCTCCGCGGCTGCGGCGATGTGGACGCCGGCGAGGAGCTGGTTGATCGCCTTGAGCGCCTGGCCGTCGCCGGGGCGGGGGCCGACGACCGTGAGGGTGGAGGCCAGCAGGTCCAGGACCGGGCGGGCCAGGTGGAGCGCCTCGTCGTCGGCGCCGACGACGATGAGGAGATCGCCGTTCCCGGCGCGGACCGGGCCGCCGCTGACCGGCGCGTCGACCGTGCGGACGCCGTGCTCGGCGAGCCGGGCGGCCGTCGCGCGGGCCGCGTCCGGGCCGACCGTGCTGGTGAGGACGACGGCGGCGCCGGGGCGCAGGGTCTCGGCCGCGCCGCCGACGCCGAACAGGGCGGCTTCGACCTGGGACTGGTCGCGGACGGCGAGCAGCACGACGTCGGCGTCACGGGCGGCGTCGGCGGGGGTGCCGGCGGGGGTGCCGCCCGCCGCAGCGAGCCGGGCGAGCCGGGGTTCGGCGACGTCGTAGGCGGTGACGGGGAGATGCGCGGCGAGGCGGGTGGCCATGGGGAGACCCATGGCGCCCAGGCCGATCACTGCGATGCGGGGACGGGGGTTCATCGGATGTGCGGTGCCTTTCTGGGGAGCGGCGAGGTGATTTCCGGTGGGGCGGCCGGAGCCCGGTCAGCGGCGTCGGGCGGCGCTTCTCAGCAGGGCGAGGGCGTCGACGAGGGCGTCGTCGCCGCCGACGTTCCCGGCGAACACGATGTAGGGGATGCCGGCGGCCGGGCCGTCGACGGGCTGCCAGAGCGAGACGATGCCGGGCAGCAGGGTGCCGCGGGCCCAGGCACGGCGGATCTCCAGGCCGTGGGTGGCGGTGTCGCTGGAGGTGATGCCGCCCTTGGCGACGACGAAGGCCGGCCGGCGGGCCGCCGTGATCAGCCGGACCGTCTCGACCAGGGCCGCGGAGACGCTGCGGGAGATCGCGAGGCTCTCGTCCGGGTCCGCCGCCGTGACCACGGTGCGGGTGGTGCGGATGACCGTGTCGGCCGTGGCCATGGCGGCCGTCGCGGCGGTGGCGATCTCGCGCAGGTGCGTGTCGCGGTCGGCCGGGTCGAGGAGCCGGGCGACGTCGAGTTCGTACTCGGCGAGGTCGGCTGTGGACTCGCGCAGACGGTCCAACTGGCGGGTGGTCAGGGAGACATGCGAACCGACCACGATCAGGCCGTGCGGTGAGGGAGCGCGCAGCGGGCCGAGTTCGGCGGCGGTGAGCGGGGGGTGGGCGGCCTGGCCGGCCCGGGCGCGGACGAAGGAGGGGCCCACCCGGTACAGCAGACGGGTGCCGCTCTTCTCCGCTTCGGCGAGTGCCAGGGCCAGGACGCGGAGGTCGTCGTCGCATACGGCGTCGACGACCGCCGTCGCGCCGTCCCGGAGGGTGCGGAGCCGGTCGGCCACGTGGGCGGGGCCGCCGGTGCGCAGGTCGGCGAGGGTGACGCGCAGGACCGTGTCGGCGCGGACGCGGCCCCTCGTCTTCTCCTCCACCCAGTCGGGGAGGGCGGACGAGGTGTAGCCGAAGGTGGCGTCCTTCGCGAACTCGCTCTCGCCGACCGGGAGGAGCTTGCCGTCGGGGGTCCGCATCCAGTGGGTCGAGTCGACGGTGAGGCGGCCTGCCTCGATGTAGGCCGGGACGAGGACGACTCCGTCCGGGGCGGCGCCGGTCGCCGTCAGCTCCTCGGCGAGGACGTCGGTCTCCAGGGGGAAGTGCCCGCGGAGCGTGGAGTCGCCGCGGGAGGCGATGACATGAGGGATGCCCTCGGCCCGGGATGCCTCGTGCAGGGCGCGCGCGACCTCCCGGTTGCGGGTGGCGGCGTCCTGGGCGGAGAGGCTGCGGGTGTTGGTGAGGACGAAGAAGGCCGGGCTGTTCTGGCGCAGCGCCCAGCGGAGGTCCTCGACGCTCCAGGTGGTGAGGACCGGGATGTCCTTGACGGTCTGGGTACCGGTGGGGTCGTCGTCGAGGACGGCGAGGCGGGGGGCCGACTCCAGCCGGGCCGCCACCTCGGAGGGGGCGATCTCCCTGACGGGAGGCAGTCCGGCGAGAACCTCGCCCTCCGGGAGGGCATGACGGGGTAGGGACATGGCGGTTCCTGGGATGGGGGTGACGGGGGTGAGGGGAGGAGCGGTAAGGGGAGGAGCGGTGAGGGGAGGAGCGGTAAGGGGAGGGGGAAGCGCGGCCGGTCGCAGGCCGGACGGCGTCGCCCGGTGTTACTCGGCCGACTTCACGACATGTGTGCGGTAGTCCGTCGCCGTCTGGTGCATGTGGGCGTTCATCGCCTCGCGGGCCTGATCCGGGTCGCCGGACTCGAGGGCGCGCAGCACGTCCTCGTGGTGGGCGATGGCGTTGAGGCGGATCTGGGGGACCGCGGAGGTCTCGCGTCGGCCCTCGGCGAGCAGCGCGCCGAAGGGCTCGAAGAGGAGGGGGACGAAGAGGTTGCCCGTCGCCCGCATCACCGTGGCGTGGAAGTCGATGTCGGCCTGCACGAACTTCTCGGTGTCGGCCTCGTCGGCGGCCTCTCGCATGGTGGCGAGGTGCTCGCGCAGCTCCGCGAGGTGGGTGTCGTCGCGGCGGAGTGCGGCCAGTTCCGTGGCGCCGTTCTCGATGAGGCGCCGGGCCTCGATCAGACGCTCGGACAGGGAGGTGTGGGAGGAGCGGGACACGGCACGCACCACCGGCGCCAGAGCGGTCCAGCGGTCCGGCGGGTTCACGTAGGTGCCACGGCCGCGGACGACCCGTACGACGTTCTGCGCGCGCAGTTGCTTCACGGCCTCGCGGACGGTGAGCCGGCTCACGGCCGCCCGCTCGGCGAGCTCGGCCTCCGGGGGGAGCGCGGAGTCCGTCGGGTGGGTGCCGTCGATGATCTCGCTGAGCAGACGTTCGGCGAGGTCTTCGGAGAGCGACATCGGTGGGCCTCCGGCGGGCGAGCGGGGTGCTGGGTGCGGGTCGGGAGCCACCGTACCGGGGTGCTGGCGCGGCCCGGCCGGTCGACTCCTTGGCATCTGACATCAGACATCTGATGTCTCGATGTCGGTAACCATGCAGCGGTTTTCGGGGCGCGTCAATACCCCTGCCGCATTTCCGTTCGGTTACGGCAGGCGCTGCTCGTCGGTACTGCTCGTCGGTACTACTCGGGGGTGTTCACCATCGACGCCGCCGCGTACGTCAGGTAGTTCCACAGCGTCCGGTCGTGCTCCTCGGGCAAGGAGAGCTCGTCGACCGCGTCGCGCATGTGCTTCAGCCAGGCGTCGTGCGCGGCCCGGTCCACGACGAAGGGCGCGTGCCGCATCCGCAGGCGCGGGTGGCCGCGGTTGTCGCTGTAGGTCGTCGGGCCGCCCCAGTACTGCATGAGGAAGAGCGCGAACCGCTCCTCGGCCGGACCGAGATCCGCCTCGGGGTACATGGGCCGCAGGATCGGGTCCTCGGCGACTCCCTGGTAGAAACGGTGGACCAGTCGGCGGAAGGTCTCCTCCCCACCGACCTGCTCGTAGAAGGTCTGCTCCTGAAGCGTGCCGCGCCGAATCTCTTTCACGTCCCCATGGTCTCAGACGGGGAGACGGAGGACCCGAGGCTTAGGACCTGTCCCAGGACCACCGTCCGCACGCTCGCTTCCCGGTGCCGTGCGCCGCACAGTGGAGTCATGGTTGCGCACGAGCTCGACGTCGCCGTCTCCGCGCGGGCCTCGCTGGTGCGGGTGATCGAGGCGAGCGGGGCCTTCGACGCCGACCCGCGGTGGCGGGCCGCCTTCGCGCACGTCCCGCGGCACCTCTTCGTGCCGTACTACTACGTCTCAGGCGTGGGCGGCGCCGGCGGCGTCGGCGGCTATGAACGGCGCTGGGGCGAGAGCCCAGACCCGCGTACCCGGGAACGCTGGGCGCGCGGCGCGTACGAGGACGTCCCGCTGGCCACCCGGCTGCGCGACGGCGTGCTGGTCTCGTCCAGCAGCCAGCCCTCGCTGATGGCGCTGATGCTGGCCGAGCTGCGGGTCGAGGACGGCAGCCGGGTGCTGGAGATCGGCGCGGGCACGGGCTACAACGCGGCGCTGCTGTCGTACCGGCTCGGCGACGGGAACGTCACCACCGTCGATCTGGATCCGGAGATCACCGAGTCGGCCCGCAGGCATCTCGCCGACGCCGGGTACCGGCCCACCGTCGTCACCGGGGACGGGGCGCGAGGGGTCCCCGAACGCGCCCCCTTCGACCGGATCATCGCGACCTGCACGCTGACGTCGATCCCCCGGGTCTGGCTGGCCCAGTGCGCCCCCGGCGCCCTGATCCTGGCGCCGCTGGCCACCGGGCTGATCGGGCTGACCGTCCGGGACGCCGGTCAGGCCGAGGGGCGCTTCCTGCACACCCCGGCCTACTTCGTGCCGCTGCGCGGGTCGCCGCCGTGCGGGTCGGAGCGGTCCGAGCCGGAGCCGGTGGCGCTCGCCGGGGTGCCGCGCCGGGCCAGGGAGAGCGAGCTGTTCCACTTCCTGCTGGCGCTGACCCGGGAGACCCTCGAACCGCAGGAGGCGTTCGCGCTGTGGGAGCGCGAGGGCATGCCGGGCCGGGAGCGCTTCGGCATCACGGTCGGCCCCGAGCACGCGTGGGCCTGGCTCGACGAACCGGAGGGGCCGTACGCGTGGCCCCTTCCGGGTTCGTCGGACACCGGACCGGTCGAGCTTTAGGACCGCTTTAGGACAGGTCCTAGCCGCGGCGGACCGTGATCGTCGTCCAGGCGCCGACGTGTACCTGGTCGCCGTCCTGGAGCGGTACCGGGACGAACGGCTGGATCGGTTCTTCCGAGCCGTTGACCGTCGTGCCGTTCGTCGAGTTCTGGTCGACGACCGCCCAGCCGCCGTCCGGCTGCTGGACCAGCACCGCGTGCTGGTGCGAGACGCCCGGGTCCTCCGGAGGCACCGACAGGTCGATGTCGGGGGTCTCGCCGGTGGAGTGGCGACGGCGGCCGATGGTGATCTGGTTGCCGATGAGCGTGCGCTGCTGCTCGGGCGAGTACGCGGGCAGGTTCAGCCCCGCGGCCTCGGGGCCCGAGCGGTGCATCATCGCCATGAAGTACGCGCGGTCCGGGCCGATCGTCGCCATCCACGTCGTCGGCTGCTGCGGGAACGCCGGGCCGGGCGGGGGCGGTGCCTGCGTGGCGCCGGGCTGTGGGTAGCCGTAGCCGCCACCGCCGCCCTGGGGTCCGCCGGGTCCCGTGTTCGACGGCGGGGAGAGCACCCAGTCGTCGTCACCGCCGCCGAAGGGCTGACCGCCCTGCGGGCGGCCCGTCTCCTGCGGGTAGCCCGGCCGGGCCGGCGGGCCGGACGGCTGGAAGGCCTGCGGAACCCCCGGACCGCCGGGGCCTCCGGGACCGCCCTGGCCGCCGCCATGGCGACCGTGGCCGCCCTGACCCGGCATGCCGGGGCCGGCCGTGGGCGTGGGCCCGGGAGGCGGAGCCGGCCGTGAGGGGTCGCCGCCGAAGCCGGACGGACCACCCTGGCCGGAGCCGGGCGGACCACCCTGGCCGGAGCCGGGCGGGCCGGGCGGACGACCGCCGGGACCGGAGGGCAGGCGCCCGAAGGGGTCGGCGGAAGGCTCGCGTCCGAAGGGGTCGGAGGACTGCCCGGTCTGCTCGCGCCGGTAGGGGTCCTGGGGCGGGCTCGACGGCGGGCCGCCGAAGGGGTCGCCGGACGGGCCGCCGAAGGGGTCGCCGGACGGGCCGGGGGGACGGCCGCCGGGTCCGGACGGATCATGCCCGAAGGCGCCCGCCGACGGACCGCCGGGCCTGCCGGGGCCACCGGGGCCGCCCTGTCCACCGGGACCGCCGGGACCCGAGGGCTCGCGGCCGAACGTCGGAGGGCCGCCTGCCCGTCCCGAGGGGCCTCCCGGCTCGCCGCCGAAGGGCTGGAGCGGTTCGGCGGGACGGTTCACCTGCGACGGGCGGGAGCCCTGGTACTCGAACGAATCACTGCCCCCGTAGGACGGAGGCGCCGGCGGGAACTGACCGCCGGGACCGCCGGGACCGCCGGGGCCACCGGGTCCGCCCGGAGCGCCGGGACCGGCGGCCGGCGGGCGCGGGGCGGCCGGCATGTACGAGGTCGCCGTGTTGGTGAGGAAGTTCCACCGGCACTCCTCGCAGAACGGCGCGCCGCCCTCACGGGGCGTTCGGCACTGCGGACAGAGCTCGGGCTCGTGGTCCGGTACGGACGACAGATGCCGTCCTCCACCGGGCTGCCCGGGCTGGCCCTGGCCGGGCTGGGGCGGTGGGAAGCCGTAGCCGCCGACCGTGGGGGGCGGCGGAGGCGGCGGAGGTACGGCACCGGCCATGCGGTGACCGCAGACCTCGCACCAGTCGTCGGAACCCGACTGGTGTCCGTTCGGGCAGGTCGGCATGTCGGCGCGTCCCCCTCTCTGTTTCGGTGTCCCAAGAGCTCGTTCAGGTCACTTCTTTACACGAACAGTCTTTGTGGACCGGGTCTCGAGCGTCATCTCGTCGGCGTCCGCGACCTTCGCCTTCAGTCGCACAGTACCTGTCGTGGCATCGACCACGTCCACCACCTTCGCAAGCAGTTTCGCAGTATCCGCGTTCCCCGAGACGCTCGCGAGCTGAACGGCCCGGCCCAGTTTGGCCGTTGCTCCATCCATATCTCCCGCTTTGCGCAGATCCAACCCCTGTTGGATGACCTGTGCCAGTTCGGCCTGGCCTGTGTAGTGCGCGACCTGGGGGTTGATCGACGTCGAGGCGGCCATGTCGTCGGTCCACACGGCGCGGACGAGACCCTGCGCGCCCAGGTTCTGGACGCTGCCCTCCGGCTGCGGGATGACGAGCGAGACCCGCGCGGCCAGCATCTCCTGGCCGATGCTCGCGGCCGGGACCTCGACGCACACGTGGTAGTCGCGGGACTCGTCGCCCCAGGAACCGGTGGGGTAGTCGCCCGCGCGCGGGCCCGCCTCCGTGCGGCGTCCGGTCAGCTCCTCGACCGTCGGCGCGACCTGCTTGACGAACTTGACGGTGGTGCCGACCGGGGTCCACAGCCGCAGGGCGACGTCCGCGACCTCCTTGCCCATCGCCGTCTCCATCATCTGCGTGAAGTCGGCGGCGAGGCCGGCCGGGTCGGCGACGATGTCGGCGGTGCCGAGCAGGGCGGAGGCGATCCCTGTGACTTCTTTCACTTCCCAGTCGGTGCCCACGCCTCGGGCGTCACAGGTGAAACGTCCGGCGCAGGAGTCCAGGGCCGCCTTCAGGTCCTCCGGCGATTCGTGCTCGTTGCGGCCGTCGGTGAGCACGATGCCGTGCCGGATGGCGACGTCCGCCGTGGACAGCAGCCGGTCGGCCAGCCGCAGCCAGGTGCCGATGGCCGTGCCGCCGCCCGCGCTCAGCCGGCGCAGCGCCTGCTTGGCCTGCTCGCGGGTGGTCGCGTCGGCGACCGCGAGCCGGCCCCCGCCCGGGTAGACCTCCTTGGCGACGTGGGTGCCGCCGATCACCGCGAAGTGCACGCCGTCGCGCAGGGTGTCGACGGCGGCGGCGGTGGCGTCGCGGGCGTTGCGCATCTTGGTCGGCGGGTAGTCCATCGAGCCGGAGCAGTCCACCATGACCGCCACCGCGGCGGACGGGCCCTCGCCCGGCGAGTAGAGGTGCGGCGAGGCGACCGCGCTGCCCACGGTGCCGCCGCCGGTGGAGGTCACCGTGACGATCGCGTTGACCTCGCGGCCGCCCTCCGGCAGGTACTCGTTCTGATAGACGTCCACCGAGAACTGCGGCACGTTCGACTTCGAGAAATTGGCCATGCCTACTCAAATCCCCCTCGAAAACCCTACGTTCGCAGGGCGATGTCTGGATACGGACCGGTCCCCACCGGTCCGTACGCGTGCTTCCCCGTGCTTGCGCGTGTTACGCCGTGTTGCTCCGCGTCACCCCGCGTCACCCGTGTTTCCCCGTTCTGCGGCCTCAGGCCGATCCTGCCCCCTGTGCGGGGGCGGGGAACGGCACGACGGCCACTGTTACGTTGTCGTGGCCCCCGCCGTCCAGGGCGTGACCGACCAGGACACGGGCGCTGTGCAGGGGCCGGACGCCGGCGTCCGGCGGGACGACCTCGGCCATCTCCTCGGCGGCCTCCGCGTAGTTCCACAGGCCGTCCGTGCACACCACCACCACGCCCGGCCGGTCCGGTTTGAAGGACGCGGTGTGCGGCTCCAGCTCGTAGGCGTCGGCGCCGAGCCAGCCGGTGATCGCGTGGGCGCGCTCGTCGGCGTAGGCCTCCGCCTCGCTCATCAGGCCCGCGGCGACCATCTGCGCGGCCCAGGAGTCGTCCTCGGTGAGCCGGGCCGGGGGTGAGCTGCGGTCGGCCGGGACCCAGTAGGCGCGGCTGTCGCCCACCCAGCCGACGACCAGCAGCCCCGGTGTGACGACCGACCCCACCAGGGTGCAGGCGGGGGCGTTCTGGTGCGGGGCGTGCTCACGGGCCGTGGCGGGCTCGGCGGCCAGCGCGTTGACCGCGTGCGACGCGGCGACGATCGCCTCGTGCATGGCCGCCTGCGGATGCGTGCCCCGCGGCAGGGCCGCCAGCAGTGCCGCGCTCGCCGCCTTCGACGCGGCGAGGGAGGCGTCGTCGGGGCGGGTCGCGGAGGACACGCCGTCGCAGACGATCGCCACGAGGGCCGGCGAGCCGTCGGGCAGGGCGGTGCAGCCGAGGCCGAAGGCGTCCTCGTTGCGGTGGTGGCGCAGGCCGCGGTCGCTGACGGCGGCCAGCGGGCCCGATTCCAGTTCCATGTGGTCCCGTTCGCGCGGCTGGGCGTGTCCGCAGTTCTCGCAGTACCCGTCGTCGTCGACCCGGCCGGCCCGGCAGGCCACGCACACCTTGGCGGGCTCGGCCACCGCGGCGGCCTCGGCGGCCACCCGGGGGTCCGGCGCCTGCAACGCGTACTCGTCGGGCTCCGCGGGCCGATCGAAGCGGACACCGGAGACGGGAGACGCGGGGGACGGGGGAGACGCGGGGGAGACAGGGGCGGCCGGGGAGGTGCCGGGCGGCAGCGGGGCCCCCGGGGGCGGAGGCGGCGGGGGCGGCGCACCGGGGCCGTCCGGCGGCGGCTGGGCCGCACCGGCGGCACCCGGCACGGGCGCACCGGTCAGCCCCACGCCGACTCCCGTGGCCCTGCCCGTGCTCATCCCCGGCCCCTCCGGAGGAGCCGGCTGCGTCGAGCCGTTCATCGTGAGGGTCGGGTGGTCGTCCGGGCGCGGCGGCACGGCGGACAGGTCGTATCCGCAGGCGCCGCAGAAACGGTCACCCGCGTCGAGCGGCTCCGCGCAGCTCGGACACGTCGGCAGGGCGGCCTGCCGGGGCATCTGCGACATCAACTACACCCACGTCCGGGGGCGGTAACGATTGGCACGTTCCACCAGGTCGATCCTCTCCTCGCCGCCGGTCGCCAGCCGGGCGAGCGTGCGGTACGAGCGCTCCAGGCCGAAGCGCAGCCCCCGCTCGTCCAGTTCGCTGCCGAGCAGCACCCGGGCGGCCGGGCCGGCGCCCTGGCCACCGGAGAGTATCCAGTCGAGGGCGCTGCCGAGGACTTCCGCGGACAGTTGCTCGCGCCGCGTCGGGTCAAGACCGTAGGCGTCCAGTGCCTCGACCTGGGCCGCGGCGGCGGTGAGGTCCTCCAGGAAGGGTACGTCGGTCGCGAGGGCGGTCCGCTGCCGCAGCCGGGCGCGCACGGCCGCCACGCGGGCCGCCGTGTAGTGGATGGACGACTCCGGCACCGACTCCAGCGTCCGGACGGCGCCCCGGCGGTCCCCCGCGGCGAGCTGCACGCGCGCGAGGCCGAACGCGGAGCTCACATAGCTCGGGTCGGTCGACCACACCAGGCGGTAGTACTCGGCGGCGTTGTCGAGCTGCCCCAGCACCTCCGCGCACAGGCCGAGCGCCAACTTGGGCGCGGGCTCGCCCGGGAAGGCGTCGTAGATCGCGTCGAAGGAGAGCGCGGCGCCCTCGTGGTCGCCGGTGACCAGCGAGGCCACGCCCCGGTACCAGACCACCCGCCAGTCGTCGGGCCGTTCGTCCTCCAGGGTCTGGAGGGAGGTGAGAGCGGCCTGGTGGTCGCCGTTCTCCAGCCAGGCGCGGATCTGCCGCAGCCGGGTCTCGACCGAGGACGCCGGCGCGGCCGCGAGGGCCGTGATCAGTTCGCCGGGACCGGAGGTCGACAGGCCTGCGAGGAAGCCCGCGTTGGGGTCGGAGGGGTCGACGTGCGGCACCGGCAGCGCGAGGGCCGCGGCGGGCGCGGGCACGGACTTGACGATGCCGGGGACGGCGCCGGGCACGACGGTCGGCGAGGAGCCTGCCGACGCGCCTGCCGACGCGACGCGGGCGCCACTGCCGCTCGGCAGTGACGGGACGGTGCCTGCGCCCGCACCCGGCAGCGCGGTGCCGCCGGCGAACGCGGGCGCCAGGGCGGGGGCGGGAGCAAGTCCGAGGGACGGCACGGCCGATGAGCCCGTACCGCCGTCGCCGCCGAGGACCGCCGTCCCCGAACTGCCCAAGAACCGCCGCGACCTGACTTCGGCCACCCGGGCTCCGAGCCGCGACACCTCGCCGTCCAGCTTCGGGAACAGCTCGCTGTCGGTGACCTTGACCTCCGGCCCGAACAGGGTCGACAGCGCGGGCCGCGCCCGGCCGCTCTGCAACGAGACGACCTCGCGCAGCACGCCCGTCAGCTGCTCCGCCATCTCCTGCGCGGAGGCGAATCTACGGGCCGGGTCGGGGTCGGTGGCGCGGACGAGAAGCCGGTAGAACGACTCGTACTGGCGGAAGACCTCGATGTTGTCGGGGTCGGGCAGGGAGTCGACGAAGACGGTCGTGTAGCCCTGGAAGTCGAACGTCAGGACGGCGAGCGTACGGCCCACCGTGTACAGGTCCGAGGCGACCGAGGGGCCGACCTCGGCGACCTCAGGGCCCTGGTAGCCGACCGTGCCGTAGATGGCCGACTCGTCGTCGTCCATTCTGCGGACCGCGCCCATGTCGATCAGCTTGAGCTGGTCCTCGGTCTGGATCGCGTTGTCGACCTTGAAGTCGCAGTACAGCAGGTTGCGGCTGTGCAGATGGCCGAGCGCCTCCAGCGCCTCGATGCCGTACGCGCACGCCTGCTCGACCGGCAGCGGATCCCGCTTGCCCGCCGTGGTGCGGCGGTCGTTGGCGATCTCCTTGAGGGACTTGCCGCCGACGTACTCCATGACGATGTAGCCGTCGAGCGAGCCGGTGCGCTGGTCGAGGTGCTCGACGAAGTTGTAGATCCGGACGATGTTGGAGTGCTCGATCTCCGCGAGGAAGCGCCGCTCGGAGATCGCGGCGGCCATCGCGTCCTGGTCACCGGTGTCGAGGAGGCCCTTGAGGACCACCCACCGGTCGGAGACCGCGCGGTCCACCGCCAGGTACACCCAGCCGAGGCCGCCGTGCGCCAGACAGCCCGCGACCTCGTACTGGCCGTGCACGACATCGCCGGACTTCAGCTTCGGGACGAAGGAGTACGGGTTGCCGCACTTGGTGCAGAAGCCCTCCGTACGGCCCTCGCGCTCGCCGCGCGAACGGCCCACCGGCGCCCCGCAGTCGGAGCGCGAGCAGAACCGCTTGCGCTCGGGCACCTCGGGGTTCTCCAGCACCATCGCGCGCGGGTCGGGACGCGGCACCTGCGGCACCGAGACCAGGCCGACGCCGAGCCGGGCGCGCCCGGAGGAGCCGGCCGTCGAGCCCGAGCTGCGCACCGACACCGAGCGGCCCGTCGACGTGCCCGAGAGCGAGCGCGACAGCCGCCCGGACACCGAGCGGCGCGACTTCGACGACTGCGACGACGTCCGGGAGCTGCGGGCGCTCTGCCCGCTGGAGCGTGAACTCGCGCTGCCCGAGGAGCCCTTGCCGCCGCGGGTCACCCCGGTCGGCGGGGAGCCGACCATGCCTCCCCCGGAGGGGGGACCCGCGGACGAGACGACCGGGGCCAGACCGCAGGTGTCGCAGTACAGCTCGCCGCCGCCCACGTCCTCGTACGAACCCTCGCAGCCCGGCCGCTGACACGACTGTCCCGCCTGACTCATGGTTACTGCTCCCCCCTACGGTCCTGAGGTCCGCCCTGGTCCGGCACGCGCGGCGCCGTGAGCAGTTCGGCGGCCGCCTGCTGGTAGCGCAGGACGGCCTGTTCGGCGACGCGCAGATCGCACGGCGCGCTCCACAGCATGCGGCGTGCCGCGTCGTAGCGCTCGATGAGGAACGGGTCCTCGGCGAGCCCGTGCCGGGCGATCTTCGCCTTGTACGCGTCGAGACGGCCGCGCAGCTCCGCGCGGACCGCCAGCGGCTGGGTGACCGCGGTCAACGACTCCCGGGCGCGCAGCAGTTCGTCCTCCGCCTTCTCCTCCAGAGACTCCAGGAGCGGGGACAGGCGGTGCCACTGGGCGTGTCTGCGGTACTCGGAGGCCGTCGCGAGCTGCTCCTGGAGCACGGTCGGCGGGCCGCTGACCACCGGCACCTCGGTCGCGGCGATCTTCGCGAGCACCTCGCCGCGCGCGGTGCGCGCCTCGGCGAGGGTGCGGTCGGCGCGGCTGAGGACGTCCCGCAGCTTCACCAGTCGCTGCTCGGCGTCCTGACGGACCGTCAGGACGGCGTCGATCTCCCGACGGACGTCCTCCAGGGCGCGCGCCTCACGGTCGTAGACCGTGGTGTCCGGACGGCCGCCGCCCGGTGCCGAACTGCCCTGCGTGGGCACCCAGTAGGCGAGCGGATCCGACACGACCTGCTCGCGCAGCGCGGTCAGCGTGTGGGTGATGCGCTCCAGGTCGTCGCCCGCCGGGTGCTCGCCCGGGCGGACGCCGACGGAGTGCGCGAGCCGACGGGTGCGCTGGAGCTCCGCGGCCAGTAAATCTATCCGCGCGGGCAGTGCCGACCACACCGCGTCGGAGGCGACGACCATGTCGAGCGACGACGCGTACAGCTCGTTCATGCGGTCGACGAGGGTGCTCAGGGAGAAGCTGTGGCTGAGCTTGCCCGCGCCGTGCAGCGTCGGCGCGCCCGCGGTGGCCGCTGCCGAGCCGGCGATCGATCCCGTGACCGAACCCGCGACCGTGACGGACTCGCCGCGCAGCAGTTCCGTCAGCTCCACCAGGTCCTCGCGACTGGACCAGCGGCGGCGCGAGCGGATCTCACGGGCGCCGCGCAGCGCGTCGGCGTACGCGTCGAAGTACGCCCACAGCAGCGTGATCGACGCCTCCGCGGACGCCCAGCGCTCCTTGGTGACGCCGGTGAGTTCGGCGCCTTCGAGAAGCCTGCGGCCCGCGTGGTCCTGCAGGGCGAGGAGCGAGGTCTCGATCGCCTCGTGCTCCGCGCCGAGCCGCGCCAGCGCACGGTCGACCTCGTCCCGGTCCATCACCGGCCCGGGAGGTCCCGTGACGCCCATCGATCACCTCTCGCTGCCCTGTCGTCCTGTGTCGGTCGCCTGCTGCCCTGCTCCGCCTGCCCGGTGGTCCGGCGGTCCGTCCGTCAGCTCGTGCGCAGGTACTGCGGCGGCGTGGGCGGCTGCGACTTCGCCGCGTCCGTGCCCAGTGTCGCCGACAGCCACTTGTCGTACGACGCCTGCCAGCCGCTCGCGCGGTACCCCACCAGGATCTGGTTGACCCGGCGTACCAGATCGCTCGCGTCCTTCTTCATCGCCACGCCGTAGTACTCGGTCGTGAACGGGGCGCCCTTGAGTTCGACCGTCGGGTCCTGGGCGGCCTGGCTGGCCGCGAGCGCGCCGTCGGTGACCACCGCGTCGACCTCGCCGAGCTGCAACAGGACCAGACAGTTGAGCTGGCTGGGGACGGTGGTGGAGATGTCGACGGTGGAGGCGATCTTGTTCGCCTTCTTGTCGTCGGCCAGCTTGGTGTTGGCCGTCGAACCGGTCGCCGTGCAGACCTTCTTCTTCGCCAGCGTGTCGTTGTAGCCCGTGATCGTCGAGGACTTGGGGGCGAGGACCTGCTGGCCCGTGGTGAAGTACGGCGCGGAGAACGCGACGTCGGCCAGGCGGGTGCAGGAGATCGTCATCGTGCGCACGACCATGTCGACCCGGCCCTCCTGGATGGCCGGGATGCGCTGGTTGGTCGGGATGGCCTTGAACTGGACGGCGTCCGGGTCGCCGAGGATGTCCTGGGCGATCCGGTGGACCAGGTCGATGTCGAAGCCCTCCAGCTCCGCGCCCGTGTTGTTGGGGTCGCGGTAGCCCCAGCGGAAGCTGTTCTGGTCGACGCCCACGATCAGCTTGCGCTTCTCGCCCGTGCGGGCCTTGATCGCGGCGATCGTCGGGCCGTCCGCCGTCGACGGCGCAAGCGTCTGCTTCTCCGGGGCCGTGCAGGTGGCGTCGGCCGCCGGGCTGCCCGCGGCGGCGCCCGGACCGCCCTGGCCCGTGCTCCCCCCGCCGTGGGACTGCGTCCACGGCAGCAGCAGCACGAACGCCAGCGCGAGGACGCACACGGCCGCCATCGCGCCCACTCCGCCCCAGCCCTTCAGGCCGACCCGCACCCGTCGCACACGCATCGTCACGCCTCCTCCCACCGGTCCGATACCCGGCGCCCGCCCGTTCACCGGTACTCCGACAGCCTGCGGCCGATGCCGAGGACCGCGCCGGCCGCGCCCAGCACGGCGAGCACGGCGGCGCCGATCGACAGGCCGGCCATCGCGTCGAGACCGTTCCCGGCCGCCTGCTTGAACTCGGTCTGCTCGTGCGCCAGCGCGTCCGCCAGGTTCTGGTCGACGTTGTCGAAGCACGCGCCGGTCGCGTCCTTGCCGCCGATCACCAGGGCCAGCGCCTGCTCGTAGTTGCCGTTGTCGTCCTGCGCGCGGGCGGTGGTGTGGCGCTTCTCCCACTCCGCCATGTTGCTCTCGGCCGACGCGACCGGCTTCTCGCCCGACTGGTCGTCGGCCAGCTTCGCCGCCTGCGCGAGGCCCTTGCCGAGGAGGGTCATCTCGGTGGCGAACTCGTGGTCGTACTTGTCGAGCGTGACCTCTTTGCCGTCGGTCGTCACCTTCACCGTGTCGGCGCCGCGCGCCACCAGGGTGAGGTTCTCGTTGCCGCGCGCCTTGAGGGAGGCGATCCGGGCGTCGTGCAGGACGTTCAGCGAGCGCACGCCGTGCTCGTAGGAGTCCTCGAGACCCGCGCGGGCCACGGTGTGGCCGACGACCAGCCAGAGGAGGACGACGGTGGAGGCGGCCGTGGCGGCGACCAGGCCGTGGTTCAGCACGCGGTTCGTACGGCGGTAGTTGCGGGCCTGCGCCCAGGCCAGGGAGGCCAGCGCGAGGACGCCCAGGGCGATCGCCGCCCACGGGTAGGGCGTGGCGTCGCCGTAGTCCGCCTGCAGGCGCCGGTTCTCCGTCTTGTAGAGCTCCTCGGCCGCCGGGAGCATCTCGCCCTGCATCTTCTCGTTCGCGTACTGCAGATAGCCGCCGCCGACCGGGTACCCCTGCCGGTTGTTCGCCCGCGCGCGCTCCACCAGGCCCATGTACTCGGGCAGCAGCTTGTTCAGCTTGGTGATGGACGCCGTGGAGGGCGAGCCGGGTTCGGCGTTGTTGGCCGCGGTGACGAGCTTGGCGGCGGCCGTGTCGATGTCCTCCTCGTACCGCTTTCGGGACTCCGGAGTCTCCTCGCCCCCCGCGAGGAAGCCGCTGGAGGCGGCCGTGTTGGCGTCGGCCAGCGAGCGGTAGATGTCGGCCGCGGCCGAGCTGAGCGGCTGGCTCTTGTGCAGCACGTCGTCCGCGGCGGCCGCGCGGTCGGCCGTCTGCCAGGCCGTCACGGCGCCGAAGGCGACGACGAGGAGGGCGAGGACGGCGCCGATGATCCGGAGCCGTCCGGGCTCGGTGTTCGCCGCGGCGCGCGCCAGGTCCACGCCCTCGGCGAATGCCGTGCGGCGCGTTGGCGGTCGTGTCGTTGTTGCCGGGTTTGCCACGTTGTTGACCTCCCCCATGGTCATCTCTCGCCGCAAGTATCGCTGGCGGGAGTGACATTGCGCACCGGCCTTCACTGGATCTTGATCAGATCGCAGTCACCCCTGTTCATGAATACGCCGTGAGGGGATGTTCGGTTCCCTGGGGGCCGCCGCCCCCAGACCCCCGCTTCGGCCCTGGACGGGCCTCGTCCTCAATCGCCGGACGGGCCGGGTTTCTCGAAGTGAGCCCGCACCCGGTCGTGCACCCCCGCTTCCGCCCCCAGTCTGTCCAGACCCAGCAGCGCCGCTCCCAGCACGGGGCGTGCCCGTACCACCTGAGGCACCGCCTTCGGCGCCCGCGCGGCGAGCAGCTCTCGTACGCCGTCGTCCAGTTGGTCGTGGCCGGCTGCCAGGACGCCGCCGCCCAGGAGGACCGGGGTCTCCTCCTCCAGGAGTTCCAGGCGGGTCAGGGCGACCACCGCCATCGTGACCACCTCCTGCGCCAGGCGGTCGACTATCCCGCGCGCGATGCGGTCGCCGTCGGCTGCCGTCCTGAAGAGGACCGGGGCCAGTTCGTGGCGGCGGTTCGGTTCGATGTTCTCCAGGTGCAGGGACTCGATGAGGGTGTACATGGTCGAGAGACCGAAGTGCGCCGGGAGCGTGTGGGCCAGGGTCGTCGCCTCGCCCCTGCCGTCCTCCGCGCGTGCCGCGTGCCAGATCGCCTCCTCGGCCAGGCCCCAGCCGCCTCCCCAGTCACCGGAGAGGCGGCCGAGGGCCGGGAAGCGGGCGGTGCGGCCGTCGGGACGCATGCCCACGCAGTTGATGCCGGCGCCGCAGACGACGGCCACGCCCCGGGGTCCGGCCACGCCGGCCCGCAGGATCGCGAAGGTGTCGTTGCGGACGTCCACGGTCGTGCCCCACGCGCGTGCGTGCAGCGCGACCGCCAGTTGTTCCTCCTCCACGGGCAGGTCCGCGTTGGCCAGGCAGGCCGAGACATGGGCCGCGGCGGTGACCCCGGCGGCCCGGTACGCGCGCGTGACGGTGTCCGCCAGCGCGTCCATCGCCGCGTCCACGCCCACCACGGGCGGGCGGAAGCCGCCGCCGCGGGCGGTGCCGAGGATCTCTCCGTCGGCCGCCACGACGGCGACGTCCGTCTTGCTGTTGCCCGCGTCGATGGCGAGAACGCTTGCCGTCAGGCCCACGCGAGGTGCTCCCGGTTGTGTGCGATCAGTCGGTCGGTCAGCTGCTCGGCGTACTCGTACTGGCCGATCAGGGGGTGCGCGAGGAGGGCCTTGAACACCCGGTCGCGGCCGCCGTGCAGGGCTGCCGTGAGGGCCAGGTCCTCGTAGGCCGTCACGTTCGCCATCAGGCCCTGGTAGAGGGGGTCGAGGGACGGTACGGGCAGCGGGGACGGGCCCTTCTGGCCCACCGCCGCCTGGACCTCGATCACCGCGTCGTCCGGGAGGAAGGGGAGGGTGCCGTTGTTGAGGGTGTTCACCACCTGGTACGGGTTGCCCGTGCCGGTCAGCAGCGCCGCGGCCAGGTCCACCGCGGCCTCCGAGTAGAACGCGCCGCCGCGCTTGGCGAGCAGCTCCGGCTTCTCGTCGAGCGTCGGGTCGGCGTACATCTCCAGCAACTGCCGTTCCATCGCCGCCACTTCCGCCGCCCTGGACGGCTTGGTGCGCAGTTCCCGTACGACCTCGTCGTGCGCGTAGTAGTAGCGCAGGTAGTAGGACGGGACCACGCCCAGGCGGTCCAGGAGCGGGCGGGGCAGGCGCAGGTCGGCGGCGATCGCGTCCGCGTGGTCGGTCAGCAGGCGGGGCAGGACGTCGTCGCCCTCGGGGCCGCCCAGCCGCACCCCCGTCTCCCAGGTGAGGTGGTTGAGGCCCACGTGGTCCAGGTGCAGGTCGGCCGGGCCGACGTCGAGCAGGGCCGCGAACTTGCGCTGCAGCCCGATCGCGACGTTGCACAGGCCGACCGCCTTGTGGCCCTCCTTCAGCAGGGCGCGGGTGACGATGCCGACCGGGTTGGTGAAGTCGATGATCCAGGCGTGCGGGTTGGTGCGGCGGACCCGTTCGGCGATGTCCAGCACCAGCGGGACCGTGCGCAGCGCCTTCGCCAGGCCGCCCGCGCCGGTCGTCTCCTGTCCGACGCAGCCGCACTCCAGCGGCCAGGTCTCGTCCTGCTCGCGCGCCGCCTGGCCGCCGACCCGCAGCTGGAGCAGGACGGCGTCGGCGCCCTCCACCCCCGCGTCCAGGTCGGAGGTGGTGACGACCCGGCCGGGGTGGCCCTGCCGCGCGAAGATGCGACGGGCCAGGCCGCCGACCAGTTCCAGGCGTTCGGCCGCCGGGTCGACGAGGACCAGCTCCTCCACGGGGAGGGTGTCCCTCAGACGGGCGAAGCCGTCGACGAGTTCGGGGGTGTAGGTCGAGCCTCCGCCTACCACGGTGAGTTTCATACGAGGTTCAACCCTTCACTCCGGTCAGGGTGACGCCCTCGACGAACGCCTTCTGCGCGAAGAAGAACACGAGGATCACCGGGGCCATGACGAGAACGGTGGCCGCCATGGTGAGGTTCCAGTCGGTGTGGTGCGCGCCCTTGAAGGACTCCAGGCCGTAGGACAGCGTCCAGGCGGCCGGGTTCTCCGAGGTGTAGATCTGCGGGCCGAAGTAGTCGTTCCAGGCGTAGAAGAACTGGAAGAGGGCCACGGCCGCGATGCCGGGCTTGGCCATCGGGATGATGATCTTGAGCAGGGTGCGCAGGTCGCCGCAGCCGTCCACCTTGGCCGCGTCGACGTACTCGTTCGGGATGGTCGTCAGGAACTGGCGCAGCAGGAAGATGGAGAACGCGTCGCCGAACGCCATCGGGATGATCAGCGGCCACATCGTGCCCGACAGGTCCAGCTGCTTGGCCCAGAACAGGTACATCGGGATGACGACGACCTGCGGGGGCAGCATCATCATCGAGATCACCAGCATGAGCGTCAGGTTCCGGCCCCGGAAGCGGAACTTGGCCAGCGCGTACGCCACCGGGATCGACGAGACGACGGACAGCACGGTGCCGAGGCCGGCGTAGATGAGCGTGTTCTTCCACCAGGTGAGGAAGCCCGGGGTGTCGAAGACCTTCTTGTAGTTGGCCCACTCCCAGGTGTGCGGGATGAGATCCCGGCTGAGTGCCTGCGAGTCGCTCATCAGGGACGTCAGGAACACGAACACGAAGGGGAGCGTGAAGAAGAGGGCGGTCGCGACGCCGATGGAGTGGATCGCGATCCATTCCAGCAGCGCCTTGCGGCGGGCGGTGCGCTCGGCGGGCGAGGCGGACGGGGTCCGCAACTCCGCCGGGCGGTCCAGTACTTGGGTCATGTGGTCAGTCACCTGCCTGGATGAGGCCGCCCCGGCGCCGCATGAGGAGCGCGGTGAACGCCATCGACAGGGCGAACAGGACCAGGGCCACGACACAGGCCGAGCCGTAGTCGAAGCGCTGGAAGCCGAGGTTGTAGACGAGCTGGGGGAGGGTGAGCGTGGAGTGCTCCGGGTAGCCGGGCTCGAACATGGTGCCCGCGCCCTGGATCACGCCCGAGGCGACCTTTCCGGCGATGAGTGGCTGGGTGTAGTACTGCATCGCCTGGATGACGCCGGTGACGACGGCGAACATGATGATCGGCGAGATGTTCGGGAGCGTGACGAACCGGAACCGCTGCCAGGGCGTGGCCCCGTCCAGCTCCGCGGCCTCGTACTGCTCCTTGGGCACGTCGAGCAGCGCGGCCATGAAGATGACCATCAGGTCGCCCACGCCCCACAGGGCCAGCAGGGTGAGGGCCGGCTTGGACCAGGTGGGGTCGTTGAACCAGGCCGGGGCCGGGACGCCGATCTTCTCCAGGATGGAGTTGACCGGGCCCGTACCGGGGTTGAGGAGGAAGGCGAAGGCCATGGTGGCCGCCACCGGAGGGGCCAGGTAGGGCAGGTAGAAGAGGGTGCGGAAGACGCCCGTACCCGTCTTGATCTTCGTGATGAGGAGGCCGACGCCGAGTCCGAAGAGGACCCGCAGGCTCACCATGATCACGACCAGCCAGAGGGTGTTGCGCAGGGCCGGCCAGAAGAACGGGTAGGACTCGAAGACGTACGTCCAGTTCTTCGTTCCGCTCCAGGTCGGCGGCTTGAAGCCGTCGTAGTGCATGAACGAGAAGTAGAGCGTCGAGATCATCGGGTACGCGAAGAAGACCGCGAAGCCGATCAGCCAGGGCGAGAGGAAAGCGAGGGTGCGCAGCGTCGATCGCCGGTGCTTCGCCCGCAGGGTGTGGGTGGTGGACACGGCTACTTCGCCTGCGCGATGTCCGTGTCGATCTGTGCCGCCGCCTTCGCCAGGCCGGACTTCAGATCGGTGACCTTGCCGCTCTCGTAGTCGTAGCCCAGCTGCTGGACGGTGGTGAGGTAGACGCCGCCGTTGATCGAGGCCGGGGAGGACGTCGAGTTGGGGTTCGCGGCGATGTCCAGGAAGGTCTTGAAGCGCGGGTCGTACTTCAGGTCCGGGGACTTCAGGGCGGCCAGCGTGGACGGCACGTTGTGGATGGCGTTGGAGAAGCCGACGACCGCGTCCGTGTCGGTGGTCATGTACTTCACGAGTTCCCAGGCCGCGTTCTGCTTCTTGCTGGTGGCGGCGATGCCGGCGATGGTGCCGGTGATGTAGCCCTTGCCGTACTGGTCGGCCTGGTCGTCCGGGACGGGCAGCGGGGCGACGCCGATCTCGAAGTCGGGCTTGGCGTCCAGCGCCATGCCCAGCCGCCACTCGCCGTCGAGCTGCATGGCGACCTGACCGGTCTGGAAGGGATGCTTCGGGCCCCACTCGTCGCCGAGCGTCGACCGGAAGGTCTCCAGCTTCTTGAAGCCGCCGAGGTCGTCGACCAGCTTCTTCTGGAGGGTGAAGGCGGCCGTGACGGCCGGGTCGGTGGCGACGGTCGACTTGCCGGCCGCGTCGAAGTACGTCGGGGAGAACTGGCCGAGGTAGTGCTCGGTGGTCGTCTCCCAGCCGTGGTAGTTCGGCATGAAGCCGAGCTGCTTGAAGGTGTTCCCCTGGGCGATCGTCAGCTTCTTGGCGTCGGCCTCGAACTCGGACCAGGTCTTCGGGGGAGTGGTGATGCCCGCCTTCTCGAACGCCGTCTTGTTGTAGTAGAGGCCGTAGGCGTCGCCCAGCAGCGGGACGGCACAGCGGTTGCCGTCGAACTGGGTGTACTCGTTCATCGCCTTGGGGAAGGTGGTGGCCGGGTCGATGTCCGCCTTCTTGAAGAAGGGGTTGAGGTCGACCAGGGCGCCCGACGAGCAGAACTTGCCGACGTTGTTGGTGGTGAACGAGGAGATCACGTCGGGCGCCTTGCTGCCGCCCGCGCGCAGCGCCTGGTTGATCTTGTCGTCGGTCATGTTGCCGACGACGTTCACATGGATGTTGGGGTGCGCCTTCTCGAAGCCGGCGACCAGGGCCTTGACGGCCTTCACCTCGTTCGGCGCGCTCCAGGCGTGCCAGAAGGTGATGGTCTGCTCCTTCGACGCGTCGTCGTCGGTGCCGGTCGCGGACTGGCCGGTACAGGCGGTGCTGCTGAGCAGGAGGGCCGTCGAGGCGGTGAGGGCGAAAGCCGCCTTTCGGACGACTTCGGATATGCGTGTGGGCATGGCGGAGCCTTCCAGGGACAGGGCAGGGTGAGGTGAGGTGAAGGGATCTGTGAGCAGGAGAAGGGATCTACGAGGGGGCGCGGGCTAGCGCGAGGTGTCGAAGACCTCGTCGCGGGTGGCCGCCAGCGCGCTCTCCAGCGCGCCGCGCAGCACGGGCCGTTCGGTGACGTCGCCCATGACCAGCTTCGGCCGGGACGCGGCGAGCTCCTCCAGTTCGGCCTGGACGAGGGTGCGCAGCACCTCGCCGCCGGCCGTCAGGGAGGCGCCGCTGAGGACGACGAGTTCGGGGTCGAGCACGGAGACGAGTGAGGCGAGACCGGTCGCGAGCCGGGTCGCGTACGTCTGGAGCAGCAGCCGGTTCAGGACGGTGTCCTCGGCGGCGGCCCGCGCCACGAGAGCGGCGGCGACCTCGGCGTACGGTCCCGTCGGGATCTGGCCGATGCCGAGTTCCCGGGCGAGCCGGGGGACGGCCTGGGAGCCCGCGAGCTCCTGGAAGCCGCCGCTGTTGGCCTTGGTCACCTGCCGGACCAGGGGCGCGCCCGGAACCGGCAGGAAACCCACCTCTCCCGCGCCGCCGGTCCAGCCGCGGTGCAGCCGGCCGCCGAGGACGAGGGCGGCGCCGAGGCCGCCTTCGTTCCACAGCAGGACGAAGTCCTCGTGGTCGCGGGCCGCGCCCAGCCGTTGTTCGGCGACGGCGGCGAGGTTGACGTCGTTCTCGTACTCCACCGGCATCGGCAGGGCTGCGGCGAGTTCGTCGAGCAGCGCGGGGGAGTGCCAGCCGGGCAGGTGGGAGGCGTAGCGCAGTCGGCCGGTGGTGGGGTCGAAGGCGCCGGGGGTGGCGACGACGAGCCGCCGCACGTCGTCCCGGATGAGGCCGGCGGCCTTCACGGCGCCGTCGAGGGCGTCGGTGACCTGCCGTACGACGGCCTCG
Source organism: Streptomyces sp. NPDC050263 (assembly GCF_040655955.1). Lineage (NCBI taxonomy): Bacteria > Bacillati > Actinomycetota > Actinomycetes > Kitasatosporales > Streptomycetaceae > Streptomyces > Streptomyces sp. NPDC050263. Next base: position 94,977 of record NZ_JBFAKW010000015.1, read on the forward strand.
GCGGTCTTCCGGCCGGGGGTGGGCACCTCGAACGTGCCCAGGGTCCGGCCGGTGATGTCGGCGACGGCGGCGAGGACGCGTTCGGGGGTGACGTCGAGCCCGGCGGCGTGGGCGGCAGCCGGGTTGACCTCGTAGAGCTGGGCGTTGGGGCCGGGTCGCCCCTCGGTGGTGCCGGTGGCCAGGACCAGTCCCGCCGCTTCGAGGCGGGCCAGGAGCTGGGAGGCGGTGGGCTTCGACAGGCCGGTGAGCTTGCCGATGCGGGTGCGGGACAGGGGGCCGTGCGCCAGCAGGAGGTCGAGCGCGGCGCGGTCGTTCATGGCGCGCAGGACGCGCGGGGTGCCCGGCGTACCGGCGGTTCCTGCCATGGGATCGACACCTGCCTTTCTGAACTGCCCAGCTTTTCAGTGACGCCGTGTGCAAGTCCACATCGGGCCACTGTTAGGAAAGTTTCCTATCGGTGGAAGGGAAGGTAAACCCGCCACGAAGAGGGCGTCAAGACACGAAAACGGAAACCGCCCCCGAGGCAACAGAGTCGTTACCTCGGGGGCGGTGCAGGGGCGGTGCAGGGGCGGTGCGGGGTCGGCGGGCGTTACACGGGGGCCCCGCGGGCCTACTTCGCGGGAGGCGTGGCCGCCGCGCGCTGCGGAGTGATCGGGGCGGCCGCCGCCACCTGCGGAGAGTCCGCGTTGGAGAACACGGACGGGGCCGCGACCGCCGCCGTCGGGTCGGCCGGGTCCTCCGTGGCGGTGGCGGTCTCGCCGCCGACGATGCGGATGTCGGCCGCGTCGAAGGCGCGCTTGACCCGCCAGCGCAGCTCGCGCTCGACCGAGAGGGCCTTGCCCGGCATCGTCTTCGCGGAGACGCGGACCACCATCGAGTCGAGCAGGACGCTGTCCAGGCCGAGGACCTCGATCGGGCTCCACAGGAGCTCGTTCCAGGGCTCTTCCTTGCTCATCTTCTCGGCGACCCCGTCCAGCGTGGCCTTGACCCGGTCCAGGTCCTCGGACGACTTGACGGTCACGTCGACGCCGGCCGTCGCCCAGCCCTGCGAGAGGTTGCCGATCCGCTTGACCTCGCCGTTGCGGACGTACCAGATCTCGCCGTTGTCGCCGCGCAGCTTGGTCACCCGCAGCCCCACCTCGATGACCTCGCCGGAGGCCACGCCCGCGTCGATCTGGTCGCCGACGCCGTACTGGTCCTCCAGGATCATGAACACGCCGGAGAGGAAGTCGGTGACCAGGTTGCGCGCGCCGAAACCGATCGCGACGCCCGCGACACCGGCGGAGGCCAGCAGCGGGGCCAGATTGATCTCGAAGGTGGCCAGCACCATCAGGGCGGCCGTGCCGAGGATCAGGAAGCTGGCCACCGAGCGCAGCACCGAGCCGATCGCCTGCGAGCGCTGACGCCGCCGCTCGTTGTTGACCAGCAGCCCGCCCAGCGCCGTGCCGTCCACCGACTCCACGGTCCGGTTCATCCGGTCGATCAGCTTGGTGATCGCCCGCTGCACCACCACTCTCAGCACCACCGCGATCACCAGGATCAGCAGCACCCGCAGCCCGATCGCCAGCCAGGTCGACCAGTTCTCCTCGACCCAGCTGGCGGCGTTCGTCGCGCTCTCCTGGGCGTCCTGGAGGGACGGGACGGTCACCGCGGTCGGCGACTCCGAGGGAGTCGGCGAGGGCGACGCGTCGGCGGCCAGTAGGACGGCGGGCAAGGACACGGCAGGTACCTCCAGGTGCTGCACTGCTCCGTCCGGCGCGGCGGTCAAGGGCGACACGCGCTGCAAGGTCACGGAAAGGTCACCGGACGGACAGAACCACCACACTAACGGGGCATTGTGAGTGGTTCGGCCAGATGCGTGAAGGAGAGACGGTCCTCACCCGTGCTTGAACAGGCCGGGTTGCTGGGGAGAAGACAGGGTGTGGTCGAAAACACTCCCAGCCCGTTACCGGGACATGGTGGCGCGTCCACCAGGCAAGAGGAGAGACTGACTGCAGATCGTCCCGGCGCGAGCCACGCGCCGCCGACGCCCAAGGAGGCATCCGTGCCGCATGTCCTGGTCCTCAACGCGTCGTACGAGCCGCTCGGCGTCGTACCGCTCCGCCGCGCGCTCGTCCTCGTCCTGGAGAACAAGGCAATCTCCCTGGAGGAATCCGGCGCCTTTATGCACAGCGCGACCGTCACAGTCTCCGCACCCAGCGTGGTCCGGCTCAAGCGATTCGTCCGGGTTCCCTATCGGGGGCCCGTTCCTCTTACCCGCCGGGCGCTCTTCGCGCGCGACGGGGGCCGGTGCATGTACTGCGGTGGCGTCGCAACCAGCGTCGACCACGTCATCCCGCGCAGCCGTGGGGGCAAGCACGTGTGGGACAACGTCGTGGCGTCGTGTCGGCGCTGCAACCACGTGAAGGCCGACCGGCATCTCGTCGAGATCGGCTGGCGGCTGCGCCACAAACCCGCTCCCCCCTCCGGCCTCGCCTGGCGCATCATCGGCACGGGCCATAGGGACCCGCGCTGGCTGCCGTACTTGCAGCCGTACGGCGCGGACGACGCCCTGGCCCGGATCGACGGCATCTCCGCCTGACGGATCCGGGCTTCTTCATGCCCCGTGGCGCCGCGCAGCCGGCCAGGCCACGGGGCCCTTCGGGGCGCACGGCAGGGTCGGGCAGCCGGTGTGCCGCGTGGGGATGTGACGGGGTGAGGACGTCTGTCCTCGCGTCCGCTGGGTAGGGCTGCGGTATCCGATCCGTATCCCACGAGGAGGCCACCGTGATCGCGCCGGCCCGCTCCAAACGCCCGGTGGACCGTTCCACCCGGCTCGAAGAAACCCGTGCCTTCAACGCGGAGAGCCCCGTCGCCGAGCCCCCGCTGACCAGCGAGCCTCCGCTGCCCGACGCCGAGCCCCTGACCAGCGAGCCGCCGCTCGCCGCGGACCCAGACTCCACGAGGCCGTAGATGACGGCGCCCCCCGGAGAGGAACTCGCCCGACTCGCCGCGCTGTACGGCGTCGCCACCTCCTACCAGCCCTCCCCGGACCGCACGGTGACGGCCTCGGCCGCCGCCGTCACCCGCGCCCTGGCCGCCCTCGACGTCGACGCGGGCACCCCGGGGGCCGTGCGCGCCGCGCTCGCCGTCCGGGAACGGGAACTGCGCGAGCGGCTGCTGCCGCCGACGGTCGTGTGCTGGAGCGGCAGCCCGTGCGAGGCCCTCGCCGGCCTGCCCGAGGGCGCGCGGCTGCACATCGAGACCGAGCAGGGCGAGAACCGGGACTCCTTCGAGCGACTTCCGGCCGGGGTGCACCAGTTGACGGTCGTCGCCCCCGACGGGCGGACCGGCCGCTCCCACCTCGTCGTCGCCCCGCCCCGCCTGCCCACGCCCCCGGGACGCTCGTACGGACTCCTCGTCCAGCTCTACTCCCTCCTCTCCCGGCGCTCCTGGGGCATGGGCGACCTCGGGGACCTGGGGGAGCTCGCCGGCTGGGCCGGGCGGGTGCTCGGGGCCGGGTTCGTGCAGGTCAACCCGCTGCACGCGGCCGTGTCGGGGGCGCCGACGGATCCGTCCCCCTACCGGCCCTCCTCCCGCCGCTTCCCCGACCCGGTGCATCTGCGCGTCGAGGACGTCCCCGAGTTCGCGTACGTCCGGGGCGACGCCCCGCGTTCGGTGTTCGAACGCGCCGGACGGCTGCGCGAAGCCGTCCTGGAAAAAGGGGAGTTGATCGACCGGGACGCCGTCTGGGAGCTCAAGCGGGAGGCGCTGGAGCTGGTCGCCGAGGTGCCGCTCGGGCCCGGCCGGCGCGCCGCCTACTGCGACTTCCTCGCCGAGCAGGGCCAGGCCCTGGAGGACCACGCCACCTGGTGCGCGCTCGCCGAGGCGCACGGATCGCAGTGGCAGCGGTGGCCGTCCGGCCTCCGCGACCCCCGGTCCGCCGAAACCGCCCGCGCCCGCGGGGAGTTGATGGACCGCGTCGACTTCCACTCCCGGCTCGCCTGGCTCACCGACACTCAGCTCACCGATGCCCAGCGCGCCGCGCGCGAGGCGGGCATGCCGGTCGGGATCGTGCACGACCTCGCGGTCGGCGTGCACCCCGGGGGCGCCGACGCGTGGGCCCAGCAGGAGTACTTCGCCGCCGGGATGTCGGTCGGCGCCCCGCCGGACGCCTTCAACGCCCGCGGCCAGGACTGGGGCCTGCCGCCCTGGCGCCCGGACCGGCTGGCCGCGTCCGGCTACGAGCCCTACCGGCGACTCCTGCGGGCCCTCTTCCGCTACGCCGGCGCCCTGCGCATCGACCACGTCATGGGCCTGTTCCGCCTCTGGTGGGTCCCGCAGGGCGAGCTGCCGACGGAGGGCGCATACGTCCGGTACGACGCCGAGGCCATGCTCGCCGTCCTGGTCCTGGAGGCCTCCCGGGCGGGCTCGGTGGTGATCGGCGAGGACCTCGGCACCGTCGAGCCGGGCGTCCGCGAGGCGCTGCGCGAACGGGGCGTGCTCGGCACGTCGGTCCTGTGGTTCGAACGGGACTGGGACGGCGACGGCCGCCCACTGCCCCCCGACCGCTGGCGCGCCGACTGCCTGGCCACCGCCACCACCCACGACCTGCCCTCCACCGCCGCCCGGCTCACCGGCGAACACGTCGAACTCCGCGACCGGCTGGGCCTGTTGACCCGCCCGCTGGCGGAGGAGCGGGCGGCGGCGGCCAACGACACGGGGGAGTGGATCGCCCTGCTCACCCGCCTCGGGCTGCTGGCGGGCACCGGCGGCGGCAGCGACCGCTCCTCGGAGGAGGCCGAGATCCAGGCCGTCCACCGCTTTCTGCTGCGCACGCCGGCCCGCATGATCGGCGTCTGGCTGCCGGACGGCGTCGGCGACCGCCGCCCGCAGAACCTGCCGGGCACCTGGGATCAGTATCCGAACTGGCGGCTTCCCGTCGCGGACGCGTCGGGGAAGCCGGTGACGCTGGAGGAACTGGCGGGTTCGCCTCGGTTGCGTGCGTTGATGGAGGTGTTCAGGCAGGACGAGGGCAAGGAGCACGAGGACAGGACGGGCGGGGAGCGCAGGCAGGAATAGCGCGGCGTGGCCGGTGGTTCGGCCCCGCCCGCCTCGGGCGCTCGGGGCGCCTCTTACGCACCCCCGGGCGCGCGCGTGCCGACGTCGTTCGCTAACTTGGGCACCGTGGACAAGAAGAACGCCCTGCGCGCCGGCGCCCTGGCTGCCGGTACGACGCTGATGATGCTGCTCATGTCGTCCCCCGCGCTCGCGCTGACCCGCGACGACGGTGACGACCCCGGTCAGGGCCTGAGTGTCATCGACACGCTGGGCCTCTATGTCGTGGCGCCGCTGGCGCTGTTCGCGGTGATCACCGGGCTGGTGATGGTCCTGGACAAGTCCAAGACCGAGCACCGCGTCGCGAAGCCCGCCAAGGCCAAGGCCTGACCACCGACTGAGCCCCCCGGCCTGTCGGCGGGTAATTCCTTCGACAGGCCGCGGCAGGGGCTGTCAGGCTTCGCGCATGACCTACGGAATCGAGTTCCCCAGCGCTCGGTGAGCGCCCTCTACGACCACGTGCTGCGTCTGCTGCACGAGTCCCCCGACGGGCTGCCGCCCGGCCGGGGCTTCTGTCTTCCCGACCCGCCGGCCTCAGCGGCCGAGTCCGAAGACAGCCGGAACCGGCTGCCCTACCAGACCGTCGCCGCCGTCATCGCTGAAGAGCTGCGGCCGTTGCCGACGGATCCGGCCACCCTGGACCGCCGTTTCGCCGAACTGGGCGTCCGGGGCCGCCATCGCCAGCTGATCCTGTCCGCCGTCGCCGCCCTGCCGCTGCCGGCCGAGCAGCACGCCGTGGCCCGCACCCTGGCCAGGGGGCTGACCCGCACCGGCAGCGCCGTGCCCGCCGTCATCGCGGGCCTTGCCCTCCTCGCCCGCGTCGGCGAACCCGAGGACGTCCCGTATCTCTCCGCCCTCGGACTGCTGCGGTCGCTCACCGGTCCGGCCGTCCAGGCCCTCGACGCCCTCGACCGCCAGGCCGCCGCCGTCGTCTGGCTCGTCTCCGCGGTCCGCCGCCCCGAGCTGCTGCCGCTCGTCCGGGCGCTGGGGACGGGGGACGGCCGGGCCGTTCCCGGTGAGCTGGTGGCCTTCCCCGCCGACGCCCGCTTCCTCTCCACCGCGACCGCCCGCCGCATCGCGGAAGCCGTCCGACTGCCCGATCTGCTCGCCGCGCACCCCGCCGACCCGGCCCTGCTCGCCCGGGCGGGCCGCCTCCTCGTCCGGATGGCGTGCTCGTCCGACGACCCGACCAGGCTCCTCGCCTACCACGACGCGCGCAGCGTGTACGAGACGGTCGTCGACCGGGCCGGCCTCCTGCCCCCGACCCTCGAACACCACGCGACCCTGCTCTCGCTGGCCCAGGATCTGAGCAGCGGCGCGGGAGCGCTGCTGGACTGGCCCTCCGGCTACCGCGAGACGCTCCTCGCATCCCTCGAGCGACTCCTCGCGGAGCCGTCCTGGGCAGTCCTGGCCGAGGCGGATCCGGGCGACGCCCGCGCCGGCTGGATCCGCCGCACCGGACGGCGTCCGTTCACGACCGCCGTCGGCCGGCTGCGCATCGAGGTCGTGGCCGGCGACCCAGTGGACCGGGAGCCCGTCGAGGCCCGCATCCTCGTCGACGGGCGTCCGCTCGTCCCGGACGTCTTCCCGCCCGGTCCCGTGCACCCTCCCGAACGGCTCCTGGACGACCGTCTGCTGCGGGCCGGGCCCGAGCCCCGCCGGGTGCAGCTCGCGGAGGCATGGTGCACCGAGGGATGCTGCGGCGCGCTATACGTCACCATCCGCCGCGACGGCGCGGAGGTCGTGTGGGAGGAGTGGCAGCGGCCGACGTTCCCCGGCCCGCGAGGGCCCGCGCCCGAACTCCCCGCGCTCCGGTTCGACGCCGCCGCCTACGACGCGGAGATCGCCCGGGCGGAAACCGACGACTCCTGGTCCTGGCGGGCCCGCAGGACGGCCCGGCTGATCAAGGCGGGGCTGGTCGAACGGCCGGAGCTGCTCGCCCGGTGGGACGCGCGCCGGGGCTGGATCAGCACCGGCCACGAGGACCCGGACACGACCGTGGTGACCTTCCTGTACGCACCGGGACTCGGGGCCGGGGCGGCGGACGGCGACCCGCTCCAGTTCCGCTGGACCGTCCCGGACGACGGCGGCCCACCCGAGGCACAGGCCGCCGCCGCCCTGGGCCGGCTGGCCGACGACGACCCGAAGACCTACGCACAGCTGTGCGGCGGCAGCCCCGAACGCGCTGCGGAGCTCGGGTTCCCCTGGCCGCCCGAGGACGGCTGAGCGACCCCCTGCTCCGCCCCGCGCTCAGCGGCCCGGCGACTCCGTGACCACCAGCAACTCGCGCAACAGGTCGGCCAGTCGGCCGGCCTGTTCGGCGTTCAGGGCGGCGGTCAGCGCCTCGGTCTGGACGGCGAGGCCCGCGCCGACCGCGCGGTCCACCAGGTCCAGCCCCTTCTCCGTCAGCGTGACCTGGAGGCCGCGCCGGTCGTGCGGGTCGGGGGAGCGGCGCAGCAGGGCGGCCCGCTCCAGCTTGTCGAGGCGGCCGGTCATCCCGCCGGTGGTGAGCATCAGGGTGGCCGACAACTGGCGGGGCGAGAGGGTGTAGGGCTCGCCGGAGCGGCGCAGGGTGGCGAGGACGTCGAACTCGCCGCGGCCGATGCCGAGGGCGCCGTACGCCGTCTCCATGCGGTCGGTCATCGCGCGCGCGAGCCGGGAGATCCGGCCGAAGACCTCCATGGCGGCGGTGTCGAGGTCGGGCCGGACCGTCGCCCACTGCCCGATGATCGCGTCGACGGGGTCCTCGCGCGGGGGGTGCTGACTGCTCATGCGGCGAGTATCCCGCCGGGGTTCGGTCGCCCGCAAGAAAGTGGCTTGACGCTAAGTGGCTTGACGCTAAGCGGGTGGGGACTGAGCGGATCGACGCCAAGCGGCTTGACGCTAAGTTACTTAGCGCTAAGCTATCCATTCATGAAGAGGTCAGCCACCGTCCTGCTCACCGCCCTCGCCCCGATCTCCTGGGGCACCACCTACGCCGTCACCACCGAGTTCCTCCCCGCCGACCGCCCCCTGTTCACCGGCCTGATGCGGGCCCTGCCCGCCGGGCTGCTGCTGCTCGCGCTCGGCCGGGTGCTGCCCCGGGGCGTCTGGTGGGGGAAGGCCGCGATACTCGGCGCGCTGAACATCGGCGCCTTCTTCCCCCTCCTCTTCCTCGCCGCCTACCGACTGCCCGGCGGCACGGCCGCGGTCGTCAGCTCGGCCGGACCGCTGTTCGTCGTGGGCCTCTCCGCGCTGCTGCTGGGGCAGCGGCCGACCGTGCGGACCCTGCTCGCGGGGGCCGTGGCCGCGTTCGGCGTCAGCCTGGTCGTGCTGAAGTCGGCCGGGGCGCTGGACGGGCTCGGCGTGCTCGCGGCGATCGCCTCCACCGCCTCGATGTCGGCCGGCACCGTGCTCACCAGGAAGTGGGGCAGCCCCGAGGGCGTCGGCCCGCTCGCGCTCACCGGCTGGCAGCTCACCGCGGGCGGCCTGCTCATCGCCCCGCTCGCCCTCCTCGTGGAGGGAGCCCCGCCCGCCCTGGACGGCAGCGCGATCGGCGGATACCTCTACCTCGCGCTCGGGAACACGGCCGTCTCGTACTGGCTCTGGTTCCGTGGCATCGGCCGGCTCGGCGCGACCCGGGTCACCTTCCTCGGCCCGCTCTCCCCGCTGACCGCGGCCGTCGTCGGCTGGGCCGCCCTCGGACAGTCCCTGACGCCGCTCCAACTGGGGGGAATGGCACTCGCGTTCGGTGCGACGGTGGCGGGCCAACTGTGGGCGGGACGACCGGCCGCGCCGCGCCCACCCCGCACCGTCCGCAAGGCACTGCGCGAGACGGCGTCCGGGTGACGGCGAGGGCACCCGATGCGACACCGGGCGCCCTCGCTGTCACCTTCGCGGAAACTATCGCGCGTCGGCCGCCTGGGCCCGCAGCGCGCGCTCCACGCCCGAGCGGGACTCGGAGACGAGGCGGCGCAGGGCCGCGTTCGGCTCGGCCGCGGCCAGCCAGGCGTCCGTCCGGTCCAGGGTCTCCCGGGAGACCTGGATCGTCGGGTAGAGACCGACCGCGATCTGCTGGGCGATCTCGTGCGAACGGGAGTCCCAGACACCCTTCACGGCCTCGAAGTACCGCTCCGTGTACGACGCGAGCAGCTCACGCTGGTCGGTCTGGACGAAGCCGCCGATGACCGCCTCCTGGAGCGCGTTGGGCAGCTTGTCGGACTCCACGACCGACGCCCACGCCTCCGCCTTGGCCTCCGGCGTCGGACGCGCGGCCCGCGCGCTCGCCGCGTGCCGCTCACCGGCCGCCGTCCTGTCGCGCTCGTACTCCCCGGCGATCTCCGCCTCGTCGAACCGGCCGACCGCCGCGAGGCGCAGCACGAACGCCCAGCGCAGCTCGGTGTCGACGGCCAGGCCCTCGATCGTCTGCGTACCGTCCAGCAGGGCCTCCAGAAGGTCCAGCTGCTCCGGCGTACGGGCCGTCGCGGCGAACGCCCGCGCCCACGCCAGCTGGTGGTCGCTGCTCGCCTCGGCCGAGCGCAGGTGGGCCAGCGTGGCGTCGGTCCAGCGGGTCAGCAGGGCCTCGCGGGTGGCCGGGGCGCCGTACAGGTCGATGGCGAGCTTGACCTGGCGGTGCAGCGACTGCACCACGCCGATGTCCGACTCCTTGCCGATGCCGGACAGCACCAGGGACAGGTAGTCGCGGGTGGGCAGTTCGCCGTCCCGGGTCATGTCCCAGGCCGACGCCCAGCACAGGGCGCGGGGCAGCGAGGCCTCGAAGTCGCCCAGGTGCTCGGTGACGAACGCGAGCGACTGCTCGTCGAGGCGGACCTTGGCGTACGACAGGTCGTCGTCGTTGAGCAGGACGACGTCCGGACGGCGCCTGCCGACCAGCTGCGGGACGACCGTCAGCTCGCCGTCGACGTCCAGCTCCACGCGCTCCTGGCGCACCAGCTTGCCGGTGTCGCCGTCGAGGTCGTACAGGCCGACCGCGATGCGGTGCGGGCGCAGCGTCGGCTCGCCCTTCGCGCCCGCCGGGAGCGCCGGGGCCTCCTGGCGGACGGCGAACGCGGTGACGACACCGTCGGCGTCCGTCTCGATCTCCGGACGCAGGACGTTGATGCCGGCGGTCTGCAGCCACTTCTGCGACCAGGTGCCCAGGTCACGGCCGGAGGTCTCCTCCAGCGCGCCGAGCAGGTCGGACAGCCGGGTGTTGCCGAACGCGTGCCGCTTGAAGTACGCCTGCACGCCCACGAAGAACTCGTCCATGCCGACGTACGCCACGAGCTGCTTCAGGACGGACGCGCCCTTGGCGTAGGTGATCCCGTCGAAGTTGACGAGCACGTCGTCCAGGTCGCCGATCTCGGCCATGATCGGGTGGGTCGAGGGCAGCTGGTCCTGCCGGTACGCCCACGTCTTCATGGAGTTGGCGAACGTCGTCCACGAGTGCGGCCAGCGCGAGTCGGGGGCGTACGCCTGGCAGGCGATCGACGTGTAGGTGGCGAACGACTCGTTCAGCCACAGGTCGTTCCACCACTCCATGGTGACCAGGTCGCCGAACCACATGTGGGCCAGCTCGTGCAGGATCGTCTCGGCACGCACCTCGTACGCCGCGTCCGTCACCTTCGACCGGAACACGTACTGGTCGCGGATGGTGACCGCGCCCGCGTTCTCCATCGCGCCCGCGTTGAACTCCGGCACGAACAGCTGGTCGTACTTCTTGAACGGGTAGTCGTAGTCGAACTTCTCCTGGAACCAGTCGAAGCCCTGCCGCGTGACCTCGAAGATCGCGTCCGAGTCGAGGAACTCGGCGAGGGACGGCCGGCAGTAGATGCCGAGCGGGACGCTCTGCCCGTCCTTCTCGTACACGCTGTGGACCGAGGTGTACGGCCCGACGACGAGAGCGGTGATGTACGACGAGATCCGCGGCGTCGGCTCGAACTCCCAGACGTCGTCCTTGGGTTCGGGCGTCGGCGAGTTGGAGACGACGGTCCAGCCGCTCGGGGCCTTCACCGTGAACCGGAAGGTCGCCTTGAGATCCGGCTGCTCGAAGCTGGCGAAGACGCGGCGCGCGTCCGGCACCTCGAACTGCGTGTACAGATAGGCCTGTTCGTCGACCGGATCGACGAACCGGTGCAGCCCCTCACCGGTGTTGGTGTACGCGCAGTCGGCGACGACCCGCAGGACGTTACGGCCCTCCAGCAGCCCCGACAGCGCGATCCGGGAGTCCTTGAACACCGTGGCCGCGTCCAGCGGGTCCCCGTTGAGGGTCACCTCCCGGACGGCCGGGGCGACGAGGTCGATGAAGGACTCCGCGCCCCCTTCGGCGACGTCGAAGCGCACCGTCGTCACGGACCTGTAGGTGCCGCCCTCCTGCGCGCCGGAGAGGTCGAGATCGATCTCGTACGAGTCAACGGTGAGCAGCTTCGCCCGCTGCTGCGCCTCTTCGCGAGTCAGGTTTGTGCCAGGCACGCGGTCATCTCCTCGATATGTGTGGGTTGCGCCATCCTTCCACGGGAGGGGTGCGTGGGGCGACGACGTTCCTGGCGGGGCGGGAAGCCGTGGTGTCCGGCCCGCGGGACGGGGTGGGAAGCGCGGGGCCGGCGCTGAATGGTGGAGGCATGGCCTCCACCACCCCCACCAGCGTGTCCCCGGACGCCCCCGTGGCCCCCGTCCGCCCCTGGGCCGCCGTGCTCGCCCTCGGCGGAGCCACCTTCTGCGTCGTCACCACCGAGATGCTGCCCGTCGGCCTCCTCACCCCGCTCCGCGACGGACTGGACGTCTCCGCGGGCACCGCCGGCCTCACCCTCACCCTGCCCGGACTGGTCGCCGCCGTCGCCGCGCCGCTCCTCCCGGTCGCGGTACGCCGTGCCGACCGCCGCCAAGTCCTGTGTGCGTTGCTCCTCGTGCTCGCCGCGGCCGACCTCCTCTCCGCCCTCGCGCCCGACGTGCCGGTCCTGTTCGCCGCCCGCGCACTGGTCGGGGTCTGCATCGGCGGGGTGTGGGCGCTCGCGGCCGGCCTCGCGGTACGGCTGGTCCCGGCGCGGTCGGTCGGGCGGGCCACGTCGGTCGTCTTCAGCGGAGTGGCCGTGGCGTCGGTGCTGGGCGTCCCGGCCGGCACCCTCCTCGCCACGGCCGTCGGCTGGCGCTGGTCCTTCGCGGCCCTGGCCGCCCTGGCGGCGGGAGCGTCGCTGACCCTGGCCCTCGGGCTGCCGCCGCTCCCCGCCGAACAGCCTTTGAGACTGCGGCAGTTGGCCCGTCTCGCGGGCGCGCCCCGCATACGGCGCGGGATGTCGGCGGTGGCCCTGCTGATCGTCGGCCACTTCGCCGCGTACACGTACGTCCGCCCGATACTGGAGCGCACGCCGGGTCTCGGCACCGGTCGGGTCGGTGCGCTGCTCCTCTGCTACGGCCTCGCGGGCGTCATGGGCACCTTCGCCGCCGGCGTGTTCGCCACCCGCAGCGCCCGACGACTGCTGGGCGTCATCGCGGCGGCCCTGGGCGCGGTGATCGCCCTCCTCATCCCCGCGGGTGGGTCCGCGGCCGTTTCCGGCACGTTGGTGGTCCTGTGGGGCCTGGTCTACGGCGGCGTGTCCGTCTCCGCGCAGACGTGGCTGTCGGCCGCGGAACCGCATGCCCGCGAGGCCGTGTCCGCGATGTTCGCCGGAGTCTTCAACACGGCGATAGCCCTGGGCGCGTTCACCGGCGGCCGCGTCTCGGACGCCTTCGGACTGACTGCGGCGCTGTGCGTGGCTGCGGGCCTGGGGGTGCTGGCGGTACCGCTGCTGGCGTCGGCGGGGGCCGGTCGGGACTGACCCCACCACCCCTGTCGCCGGAGCTTGACGTCCGGAAGCCGCCGGTGTGGGTGGGCGGTCGGCCGGAGGGTGGGGGTATGGCTACTACTACGACAACGTCCCGGGACTACACCGTGCGGGCCATTTCCGTCGGTGTTCTCGACGGGCTGCGGGTCCGTGACGACGCCGGGCGGCCGGTGGCGTCCTTCGTCGATCGGGAGGGGGGCGCGCCGCTGCGCTGCTGTCTGCGGCGCAGCGCCGTGGGGGAGAGGATCGCGCTCGTCTCGTATGCGCCCCTGCGGCGGTGGGCGGCCGAGACGGGGGCCGAGCCCGGGGCCTACGACGAGCAGGGGCCCGTGTTCGTTCATGCCGAGGGTGAGGGGTGTGCGGGGCCTGGGCCGGGGTCGGGCGAGGACGGTTATCCGTTTTCCGGCGCCCATCGCACCGTCCGGCGCTACTGCGCCGACGGGCGCATCCTCGGGGGCGCCCTCGTCGACGCCGGCGGGCTCGACGCCGCCTTCCGGGAGGCGTTCGGCGACCCGGACGTCGCGTTCGTGCACGTCCGGGCCGTCGAGTACGGGTGTTTTCTCTACGAGGTCAGGGCTTAGGGGGCTTCTGATGGATCTCCGCGGCGTCGCGACGCCCGGCACGCACTCTCGCCGCACCGGGCGAAAGCCCTAGTAGCTCCGCCACGAGGACTCTCGCCCGGCACACCGAGAGCACGCACCGAACGCCGCTCCTTCTCCCACGGAGATCCATCAGAAGCCCCCTAGCCCTTGAGCTCGGCCGCCACCAGCTCCGCGATCTGGACCGCGTTCAGCGCCGCGCCCTTGCGCAGGTTGTCGTTGGAGACGAAGAGGGCGAGACCGTGCTCGACCGTCTCGTCCTCGCGGATGCGGCCCACGAACGACGGGTCCTTGCCGGCCGCCTGGAGGGGGGTCGGGATGTCGGTGAGGACGACGCCCTCCGCGGCGGACAGCAGCTCCGTCGCGCGCTGCGCCGACAGAGGGCGCGCGAAGCGGGCGTTGACCTGGAGCGAGTGCCCGGAGAAGACCGGGACGCGTACGCAGGTGCCGGAGACCTTGAGGTCCGGGATCTCCAGGATCTTGCGGGACTCGTTGCGGAGCTTCTGCTCCTCGTCGGTCTCGTTCAGCCCGTCATCGACGATCGAGCCCGCGAGCGGGATCACGTTGAAGGCGATCGGGCGCTTGTAGACCTGCGGCTCGGGGTAGTCGACCGACTCGCCGTCGTGGGTGAGCTTGTCCGCGTCGGCGACGACCTTCTGCGCCTGGCCGTGCAGCTCGGCCACGCCCGCGACGCCCGAGCCGGACACCGCCTGGTACGTCGCCACGACCAGCGCCTCGAGACCCGCCTCCGCGTGCAGCGGCTTCAGGACCGGCATCGCGGCCATCGTCGTGCAGTTCGGGTTGGCGATGATGCCCTTGGGGCGGTTCGCGATCGCGTGCGGGTTCACCTCGGAGACGACCAGGGGGACCTCCGGGTCCTTGCGCCAGGCCGACGAGTTGTCGATCACGACCGGACCCTGCGCGGCGACCTTCTCCGCCAGCGCCTTCGACGTCGCGCCGCCCGCCGAGAACAGCACGATGTCCAGACCCGAGTAGTCGGCCGTCGCCGCGTCCTCCACCGTCACGCCGTCCAGGACCGATCCGGCGGAGCGGGCCGACGCGAACAGACGCAGCTCCGTGACCGGAAAGTCCCGCTCGACCAGGATCCTGCGCATGACCGTGCCGACCTGACCGGTGGCTCCGACGATTCCGACCCTCACGGCGACTCCCTATCTCTCACACTTGACCGAGGCTTTTCCATCATGCGGCCGACCCCGGTCCACCTGTCCAATTCTTTGCGCCCCATGCCCGAGGACTGGGACACCTGGGGGTGAGCAACGGTTCCGGAACTCCCGTCGCACCCCTGTTGAGCTGGAGGAAATCGTCCTACGGTCACCTCGTGCCGCAAGCTGTCCAGCCCCGCCCGCCGGTGTGACGTACGCCTCTGAACGTTTCCGGCCCCACCGGCGTCGTAGGGGAAACGCGGCGAGGGGAGGGGTGTCTGTGCTGCGCAGAATCACCCGCCGCGTCCAGGGGGTCGAACACGGCGACCCCCTGGACGCGGCGCAGGAACGCCGGGTGCGGGCGGTGCTCGCGTTGGGCGGGGTACCACAGGCGGACCTGCTGGACGGGGTACAGCAGGTCCGCCTGCGGCTGCTGGAGCGGGCGGCGAAGGGGTACGAGGCCCCGCGCGACGTCTCCGCGTGGGCGGCGGTCGTCGCGTCCAACCTCGCCATGGACTGGCACCGGGCCAAGCGCCGCCAGGAGCGGCTGGGGGAGCGGCTGGCCTCGCTGCGCCAGCACGAGCACCCCTCCGGCGAGGACACCAGCGTGCTCTCCCTCGCCGTCGCGCAGGGACTGGACGACCTGTCCGACGCCCTGCGCCAGGTCGTCGTCCTGCGTTTCTACGCCGACCTTCCGGTGCGCTCGATCGCCCGGGAGCTGGGCGTCCCGGAGGGCACGGTCAAGAGCCGCCTGCACACGGCGGTCCGGGCCCTGCGCGCCCGCCTGCACGAGGACGAGGTGGTGTGACGTGGAAAAGCCGCACGACGACGGTCACGACGACGGCTACGACGACGGTCACGACGGCATGGACGCGCTGCTGGCCGCCATCCTGGACGTTCCCGTCGGCGACCTCTCCGAAGAGGTCCGCGCCGATCCCGACCACCCTGCCGCCCGCGCCGACGTGGCCCTCCTGCGCGAGCAGCTCGGCCTCATCGCCGACGTCCTCACGGAGCCGGCGCCGGAGCCCGCCGGGAAACCGGCCCTCGCCCCGGTACGCCGCCTCCGTCCGCTCGCCCTGCGCGTCGTGGGCGTCGCGGCCGCCGGCGCCCTCGTGCTCGGGGGCGGGTGGGTCGTCGTCCAGGTCGGCCGGGGGGCGGCCGACATCCAGTCGAGCAAGAGCGCCGACGACAGCGGGGCGGCGGCGTCGGAGGAGCGGGCCGAGGCGTCCGCGAGCGGGAAGGGGGATCTGCTCGGCGATCCGGGCTACCTGGCCTGCGCCCGGCTCGTCGCGGAGGGGGACGTCACGGACGTCGTCCGGGTGCCCGGCACCACCCGGGAGCGGGTCACCCTGCACGTCACCCGCTCCTACAAGCCGGAGAAGTCCGCGCGGCCCGAGGTCGAGTTCCTGGTGGAGGACGACATGGACCCGCTGCTGGGCGAGGGCGACCACGTCCTGGTCGCCCTGGGGGAGGCGTCCGCCACCCCCGACATGTGGGCGGTCGGCGAGACCGACATCGCCCCCGAGCGGGCGGCGCTGGTCCGCGCGCTGGCCGACGCGGAGGGCGTCCCCTGCGAATGACGTGACACATGACGTGACACATGACGTGACACATGACGTGCCACATGACGTGCCACATGACGTGACAGCCGAAGGGCGGGCGCCCTCACGGACGCCCGCCCCTCACTTGACTGCACGGTGCTACGGCTGCACGGTGCTACGGAGTGACCTTCTCGATCACCACATTGCCGATGCCCGCGACCGTGCCCCGCGCGTTCACCAGCTGGACCTGGCCGAAGAAGGCCCGGCCCTCCGGTGCGGGGGCCAGCGCGGTGACGGTCGCGGAGACCGACGCCGAGGCGCCCGTGGCGAGCTTCACCGGCGTCGACTCGTCGACGGTGACGGTGCCGAGCGCGGACGAGAAGAACACGTCCACGTAGTCGTACGCCGTGGTGCCGGCCGGGACGGAGTAGCCCGCGACCTCGATGGTGTAGGTGCCGGCGGCGGGCGACGGGATGGAGACCGCCTCCTCCGAGTCGCCGTCGGCCTGCTGCGCGACCTGGTTGCCGTCCGCGTCGTAGACCGTCAGGTCCAGGTCGGCGGAGGCGTCGGAGACGTTGCCGATGGAGACGTCGAGCGACTTGGCGCCGGCCGGGACCTCGACCGTGGTGGTCTGGTTCTCGTGGTCCGCGATGGTCGGGCGGGTCGTCTTGGACGAGCCGAGCGGGCCGCCGGCCAGCTTGCCGTCGATGGCCGCGAAGTTGTTCGTGACCTTCCAGGAGGCGGCGGCCGGGGTGCCGACCTTCGCCTCGGGCACGGTCACGGTCTCCGGGTCGAAGGCCGCGCCGTAGACGGTGGCGTCCAGCTTGTACGGGTTGTCGAGCAGCGGCGAGGTGCGGCGCGACTCGACCTCGATCTCCCAGACCCCGGCCTGCGGGTTCGGGTACGAACGGGCGTCCGGCCTGCAGCCGTTGGTGTTCGGGTAGTTGCTGTAGCAGTAGATCGTGGAGCTGTCCTCGACCGCGACGCCGTACGGGTGGATCGAGATGAACCGGGTCTGGCTCTTGTCCTTCAGCCCGCCGATCGCGACCTCCAGCGACTTGGCGCCCTCGGGCACGGTCAGGAAGTAGGACTGGAAGCTGTTGCGCTGCACGGTGTTCGACACGTGGAACGTGTGCTTCACCGGCGTCGAGACGACGACCGTGTTGAGGATCTGCTTGTCGAGGCCCTCGGTCTTCGGGTCGTCGACCTCCAGGATCGCGCTGGCGATGCCCGCGGCCTTCGGGTTGGCCTGGATCCTGACCGTCACCGGCTTGTTCAGCGACAGCTTGACCTCGTCCGAGCCGAGGATCTTGAAGGTGTGGGCCGCGTTGTTCTCGAGGTGGAGCTCGTGGCGGATCGCCTTGTCGGCGCCGGACGTACGGGTGATGGTGACGTCGTACGTCTTCTTCTGGCCCGCTTTGAGGCCGCCCTCACGGTCGTAGATGCCGGTGCCGAAGCCCGGCGTCTTCAGCGCCTGGTCGAGCGCGGTGTCGACCGGGGCCTTGACGGTGTAGTCGTGGGCGGTGGCGCCCTTCTTGATGGACTTCCAGGCGTCCACGATGTCGATGGCGCCCGCGCCCTCCTCGTACGCCTGGAGACCCTTGATGTGGTGGGCGGTCGAGGTCAGCGCCGTGCGCAGGGTCGCCGGGGTGAGCGCGACCTTCTGCTGCTTGGCGGCCGAGAGCAGCAGCGCCGAGGCGCCCGCGGCCTGCGGGGAGGCCATCGAGGTGCCCTGGAGCATGGAGTAGCCGGCCGGCAGCGAGTAGCCCGACTCGGCGACCGGGGCGCCCTCCAGCCAGGTCTGCGTGGTGTTGATCGAGGCGCCGGGGGCGACGAGCGTCGGCGTGAAGCCGCCGTCCTCACGCGGTCCGCGCGAGGAGAAGTTCAGCAGCCCGTACTTCTTCGTCACCTGGGAGCCGTAGTTGGACGCCCAGGTCTCCTTGGAGATGGCCGCGCCGACCGAGATCACCTTGTCGGCCAGACCGGGGTCGCCGATGGTGTTGGCGCCGGGGCCCTCGTTGCCGCCGGCGAGCACGAGCTGCACGCCGTAGGTGTCGATGAGGCGCGTGTACAGCTCGGCGCGCGCGTTGTTGCCGTCGTTCAGGCCCGGCAGACCGCCGATCGACATGTTGACGATGTCGACGCCGCGGTTGACGACCAGGTCGATCATGCCCTCGGTGAGGGCGACGTTGGAGCAGCCCGGGCCGAAGACGCAGGCGCGGGAGGAGACGAGCTTGGCGCCGGGCGCGGCGCCGTTCATCTTGCCGCCGAACAGGCTGTTCGCGGCGGTGATGCCGGCCACGTGCGTGCCGTGCTCGCTGGCGATGAGACCGATGTTGGCGAAGTCGGCGGTCTTGCCGACCCAGTCGCCGCCGAACGGGTCCATCGGCACGTCCTTGCGGACCTCCACGACGAACGGCTGCCGCTCGGCGACGTCGGTCGCCGGGTTGTCGGTGCCGAAGTAGCCGATCTGGTAGCCGTCCTTGTACGGCTTCATCGCGGTGTCGTCGGTGAAGTCGCCGTTGTTGTTCACGTCGACGGTGACCGTGCCGGCGGCCGCGTCGTACAGGACGCCCCACGCGTCGGTGGTGTCGCCGTCGCGGTTGACGTCGCCCTTGGCGTCGCCGCCCGCGGTGGCGGACTCCCGGAAGAGGTTGATCTGGTAGGAGCCGGGCTTCGCCGCCCAGGTGCGGCCGCCGTAGGTGAAGCTGGGCCCGGAGACCGCGGTCACCATCGGGCGCCAGGAGGCGTCGCCGTCGAGGATCGGGTCGGTCGAGGTGACCCAGTCGACGATCTTGCGCTCGCCGGTGGTGGTCTTCTGCAGCGCGGGGTGCGCCAGGTCCACACCGGAGTCGAGGATGCCGATGGTGACGCCGCGGCCGTCCGCCTTCGGGTTCTTCTTCACGAAGTCGACGGCGCCCGTCTCGAAGGACGGGTTGTACGGGTTCTCGGCGGGGGTCTTCGCGTTCGGCGCCGGGTAGGTCTTCGTCGCGGTGGACTTGGCGCCCTTCGCGGAGTCCGCGTCCGGCGTCGGATCGTCGAGGACGATGTCCTGGCGCAGGTCGATGGCGTGCACCGAGGTCAGCTTGGCGGCGGCGGCGATCGCCGAGTCGGCCTTGCCGGTCGGGAGGGTGGCGCGGACGTAGCCGACCTTGTCGTAGGACTGGCCCACGGAGCCGCCCTTGACCGCGTCCAGCTCCTTGGCGACCTGCTCGGTCTGGCCGGGGGCGGTCGCGACCATCAGCGTGACGTTCTTGTCGCCGGCGGCCTTGGCCTCGGCGAGGAGGTCGGCGTCGTCGGAGCCGAGCTTGTCGTGGGCGGACTTCACGCCCGGGTCGGCCGCGGCCGGGGTCGGCCCGCTGTCGGCGGAGAAGGCCAGAGGTATCGGCCCGGCCGCGGACAGCGCGGCCACCAGGCCGGCGGCCACGGCTATGCGGGCCACGCGTCTGGTACCCGATATCGGTTCGCGCTGGGGGGTGAGGGTCATCGGCATCCCTTGTAGGCACCTGGTAGGTAAAGGAGCGAGCGGCACGTGATCGGGCCGTTCCCTGCCCTGATCACGGTCGTCCGGAGCATGGCCCCGGATGACCGCAAAGCTTTACTCAAGGGACTGCTGTTTGGGGAGAGTTGACCGAATCGATATGGATGAATGGGGAAAACCCTCTACGAGCCCCCTGTGCGGCGACTGTCCCCGCGCTGTGCCGGAGCCCTGCGCTCCGCATGCCCGGAAAATCCCGTGTCGGCATGTGCCCCACCGGCTAACGTCCTTGCATGCGCAAGAAGTTGAGAGTGGCGGCCTACGCCGTCTGCGTCCGTGACGGCCAGGTTCTGCTCGCCCGCTCGCCGGCTCCCGACGGCACACCGGAGTGGGTGCTCCCCGGCGGCGGCATGGAGCACGGCGAGGACCCCCTCGACACCGTCGTGCGCGAACTGGACGAGGAGACCGGCTACCGGGTCGAGGTGACGGGCCTCCTCGGCATCGACTCCTCCCGCCGCGTCTTCGGCCGCGACGGCCTGAGCGGCCCCGTGGACCACCACGGCGTCCGCATCGTCTACGAGGGCAGGGTCGTCGGCGGCGAACTGCGCAACGAGGTGAACGGCTCCACCGACCTGGCCGCCTGGCACGACCTGGACGCGGTGCCCGCCCTGGTCCGGGTGGGCCTGGTGGACCTCGCGCTCGGGCTGTGGCGCGAACGGCCGGCGGACGGGCGTGCGCGGTAATGCACCAGACCCGGATCCGAAGCGCCCAGTTCATCCGGACGTAACGTCTGTACCGCCTCATATCGGCTAACCCGCACTTCACGGGGATGGCTGGATATCGGTGCGAGGCGGGTGATCGTGTGCGCAGAGGAAACGGACTGCGGGTGCTCTCGGTCTACGAGGGCTTCTTCTCCGGGGGAGCCCGGATCGTGCACAGCGACGTGGTGCTGGGGCTGCGGGAAGGCGGCCAGCACCATCGGGTACTGAGCATCCACGGCGAGGTGCACCGCGAGGCCACCCGCCAGCGGATGGAGGACGACGCCTGCTACCGGAGGCTGACGGCGGCCGAGGTGGGCGTCACCTCGCTCGGCCGCACGTTCGGCGCGGGAGGCGTGGGAGGCGGCGGGGGCGTGGATCCAGCCGTTTTCACCGGCCCCGAGCTGGCCGATACCGCGCGGGCGACGGCCGACGCGGACGTCGTCCTCTCCCTCAAGGAACAGCCCCTCGCGCTCCTCACCCGGGCGGGCCTGCCGCGCCGCCCGGTCGTGGTCTGTCTGCACCGCTCCGACCCCGAGAACCAGGGCCGCGCCCTCGGCGACCTCAAGGCCGCGATCGCCGACGGCACGGTGGCGGCGGCGGTGTGCTGCGCCGAGTCGACCCGGGCCGCGTACGAGGCGGCGGGCGTCCCGGCGGGCCTGCTGCACGTGATCCCCAACGGCGTCGACCTGATCCGCTTCCGCCCGGACGCGGCGCGACGCCTGGCGGTGCGCACGGCGCTCGACGTGGACCCCGCGGCCCCGGTCGTCGTCTTCGCGGCCCGCTACGACGGCATGAAGAACGTCCCCCTGTTCCTGGCGGCGGCGGCCGCCTGGCTGGACGCGGTGCCGGACGGGCACGTCCTGATGTGCGGGGCGGGCATGACGACGGCCAACCCCGGCCTCGCGGGCGACATCGCGGACGCCTTCGCCGGCGCGCCGGACCGTGCGGCCCGCCTTCACCTCCTCGGGGTGCGGCACGACATGGAGACGGTCTACGCCGCCTCCGACGTGGTCGCGCTGACCTCCGCCTGGGGCGAGGCGGCCCCCCTGTGCCTGGTCGAGGGCATGATGTGCGGCGCGGTCCCGGTGACCACGGACGTCGGCGACAGCGCGGCGATCGTGGCGGGCCACGGCATCGTCACCTCGCCCGACCCGCAGGCGGTCGCGGCGGCCTGGACGGAGGCGGTGACCCGGCGCGACGAGTTCGCCCCGGCGTCGGCCGCCGCCCGGGAGCGTTTCAGCAGAACCCGCATGATCGCGTCGTACGCGGCCCTCATCGACCGGGTCTACGCGGGCTCCGTCCAGCGGATCCCCCAGCGGGAGGACGGCTAAGGGCTGTCCCGCAATCCCTGGCGGGCGCGCGACGACAGCTACGGCACCTCGCCGCGTTGTCGGAACGCCCGAATACATCCAGTATGCGGACGTGCCTCCGCCTTGCGATGCACCGCATCTGACGCCGCGCGCTGATCCACCAGGGATTACGGGACAGCCCTTAGGACTCGGCTAGGGCAGGCCCTGGCGGGCGGGTGCGCGCTTGCGGGTGGCGACCGTCGCGACGCCGATGCCCGCCAGTCCGTACAGGGTGAGCAGGATTCCCTGGCGGTACAGGCCTCCGCGTTCGTGGTCCTGGGCGACCTTCAGCTGGTCGTACGTGGCCGTGCCGGCCGAGTCGTCGGTGTGGTTGTAGTAGATCGAGCAGGTGTAGGCGCGTCGCATACGGCCGGCGTGCTCCTCGCCGTCCGGGCCCAGCTGGATCCCCGGGCAGTCCGGGATGCCGTAGGCCGAACCGGCTCTCAGCAGCGACACCGCCCCCCACAGCAGCGGCAACAGGAACAGCACGACCAACACCGGGCGTAATCTCATCGGTTCACCTTAAGAGCCCAGGAGCCCAGGAGCCCAGGAGCCCAGGAGCCCAGGAGCCCAGGAGCCCAGGAGGGCCACCGGCGCCCGGTGGCCCTCCTCTCCCCTCCTGATGCCTCCCCGGTCCCCCTCCTACCGGGGCAGCACCACGACGTACGCGGCCGGGTCGCGGTCGCCCGCGGCCATCAGCGCCGTGCGGACCACCGCCGCCTGCTGCTCGATCGAGTCCCGCAGCTTCTTCGGCGTGATGTACACGACCGTGATGCCCAGGCGCTCGAAGTGCTCCCGCTTACGGGCGTACTCGGACCACAGCGCGTCCTCGTCCTGGCGCGGGGCCCGGGTGTCCAGCTCCACCGCCACCGCCTGCTCCGGCCAGTACGCGTCCAGACCGCCCAGGTGCGGCCCGCCCGGCAGCCGGAGGTCCACGTTCCACACCGGGTCGGGCAGGCCGTGCTCGACGACCATCGTGTACAGCCGGTCCTCCGCGATCGCCCGCCCCTCCGCGAGCAGCGAGTCCACGGCGTCCACCACGTGCGGCCGGCTCAGCAGCTTCGCGTCGTTCAACTCCCGTACCACCGCCGCCGGTTCGCAGTGCCCCCCGCGCACCGCCTCCGACAGCAGCCGGCGCACCACCCCCGCGTCCGTCAGCTGCGCCACCGCGTCGGCCAGCGCGCGCGGCACCGGCGCCACCGGAATCCCCGTCGCCTGCTCGGGAACCGGCAGCGCGGCCGTGCGGACGACGTGCGCGCAGCCCGTCGAGCGCAGCCGGCGCAGCCGCGGGACGAGGACGTCGACGTGCTCCAGGGACAGCAGCGG
Organism: Streptomyces sp. NPDC050263; assembly: GCF_040655955.1. Classification (NCBI taxonomy): domain Bacteria; kingdom Bacillati; phylum Actinomycetota; class Actinomycetes; order Kitasatosporales; family Streptomycetaceae; genus Streptomyces; species Streptomyces sp. NPDC050263. The sequence continues at coordinate 118,090 of NZ_JBFAKW010000015.1, forward strand.
CGGAGCGCAGGACAGTCCGTGCAGGTTCAGCGCCGCCAGCCCCGTGATCATCGCCCCCCTGTACGCCGGCCGGTGCGGCTCCCCGGAGCCCGGCTGGACCGGCACCCCGGGCGCCGCCCCCTCGCGGGCCGCGTACATCAGCACCGCGTGCAGCCGCTCCTCGCTGGTCGGCGGGCCCGGGTGCAGCAGGTACACGCCGGGGAGGAGCTGCTGCCAGGGGCCGCCGGGCCGGCACTGCTCGTTCGCCTCGGCGGGCGCGACGCCCTGTGCGCGGAGCTGGGCCGCCGTGGTGACGCGGCGCTGCACGTCGGACAGGTGACGGACCGGGCGGGGGGACGCCGAGGGGACCTGGGGGAGCGGGGTGTTGTGGTTCATGCAACGGGGATTCCGCGCTCGGAGGGCCTCATAACCGCTGTTACACGCCCGTCGACAAATCCGGACAAGCTCGCCCTAAAGGACGGGTGTTCGGATGCCGAGCAGGCGCCGAAAACCCCTGGTCCCGAATGGGGGAGCCAGGGGTTACGGTTCCGATTGACTGAATTCCGTAACGGTGACCGTGGGCGGAATTCATGGCCAAAGATCTGGGGCTAGTGCCGCGGCAGGCAACGTTCGCCCCGTCGCGACGCCCGGCACGCACTCTCGCCGCACCGGCCGAAAGCCCAAGTACGTCCAGTACGAG